>NZ_CP017705.1:700000-1000000 GCF_002706795.1 Brevibacillus laterosporus DSM 25 | reverse complement strand
TCTGTTGTGGTTTCATGATGCGGAGGACAGTGGTTGGGGGTTCCGTTTATTTGATGGCGGCTACGAGGTATCGTCTGCTACGATTAGCTATATTTTAGATATGGAATTGGCGGAAATGGAAATGAAGCGGAGATATCCAAGTATAATAGATCCAGATGACTATATGAAAGAAGAAGAGCTACGCAAGGAATATGATGAACTAATTGATACAATTATTACCTCACAGATATATCGCCAGGAAGTGCAGAAGGGATTATCTCGCTGTAAGCCACAGCTGTTCCGTTCCTTTTTGCCTCCCAAGCAGATTCAGCAACTCCATTCTTTGTTTGACCTCAACATTCTAGTCGAAATTGATAATGAAACGGGTAGTAGTCTACTGTATGATTCAGTGGATTTGTTTAAGGAAATCTTAGGGATTGAGGAAATGATGTGGGTTAATTATTCGTATTTAGCAAGCGGTGGAAGAGATAGTGGGCTGGCATGATGTTGCGTAAAAAAATTGATAGGAAGATCATAACCTTCCCAGTAAAAAGTAAGGAGCAGAGGCTTTGCCAAGCAATGATGCGGGCAAGGTCTTTGTTGCGTTCATTTTGTACATATTAAAGCCTACATTTGTTTCGGAAAGCGGTCGCAGATATTATTCTGATTAGGATTTTATTACAATCACTCAACAACTATGGCGACTCATTTTGATATACACAAATGAGCCGCCGATAATCGCTTACGCTTCTGATGTAACAGGCTGAATCCATTGGGCAAAAATAGTAGGGAGATCAAGCAAGAGGAGCAGACGCTCTCCTTCTTGTGCAATGCCTGCTAAATTGGAGCCATCTAATCCTGCAACAACTGGTGGAGCCGTTTTTATGGAAGAAGGCGCAATTTTGGCTACTTCTGATACGCCATCCACAACGATACCTGCTTCAAATCCGTCTATCTTAAGAACGATAAAGCGGCTCTCCTCCGTAAGCTCAATGGATGGTAGTCCAAACATTTTGCGGATTTGCAAGATAGCAAGGATATTCCCACGCAGATTAATGACACCTTCTACGTACTCAGGTGATTTAGGAACCTTTGTAATAGGCATAGGCTTAACAATCTCCAAGACATTCTCCAACGGAAAACCAAACGTTTCATTACCCATGGTAAATAAAATATAAGAAAGGGCCTCGACTTCGCTCTGCGATTGGTTAAGGCCTAGTTGATCTTGATTTAATTCCATGAGGCTTCCCCCTTTCTATTTTTCCTTCTAAAGTATGTTTATTATATCATCTCAGATCGAAACCGGAATCGTTGCTTTTAGAAAAGCCGTTTATTATCTTTTTCGATCTGAGATTTATTAGTATTAAAATGTTCGTGGGACCGATCAAATCAATATATAAATAGCTTTTTGTGCAGGACGGAAAGGTTTTTTTTAGATTAATAAAGAATACGTAGATCTTTTTTATTAGTACAAGCATGAAAACGTTAAAAGAAACTATTTGAATAAAATGAAAATATGGTGTTTTTTTTCAGTTTATTTTTGTCTAAATATTTAAATATAAATAAAAGTTCATAAAAAATAAGTAAATACCATTTTTTCCAATTACAATATATGTATAATTAAATTATAAGGTGATTGAAAAGTTAAAAGTGTTATTTTTATAACAACTTATAAAAGGAGGTAGTAACTAGAGAAAGATGTAGCATTTAGTCTGTTTTGAAAACAATGAATTGGAAAGCCCCGAACAACAAATCATGAGTGAATCGTTCAATATTGATTTAGGAGGGACTACTAGAATGTTGACAAAAATGAGTCTCGTGCAAGAAAAAAGGGATAAAACTTATGAACAAGCCCTTGAACTAACGAACGTAGAAAAATCTCTTTGGATAGCACACCAAATGAATCCAGCGTCATGCAATGAACCTCTTGGAATTAAGATGCAAGGGGAAGTTTCTCTTTTCCTTTTGCAAGAAGCTTTAGATAGAATCGTTCAACGACATCCAGCTTTGCGTATGATCTTTGTTCGCCAAGATGAAGAAATCCCGCAAAAAATGATTTTACCTCAAGTAGATGTCCCAATAACTCCGCATGATTTTGCATCTATCCCGTTGTTAGAGAAAGAAAATATGATTCAGGATACATTAGAGCTTTTACGAATAGAAGCATTTTCGCTGGAAGAAGGACCATTATTACGCCCTCATTTAATTAAAATAAGTAACGAAGAATATCTATTTTTTATTGTTTTCCACCATATCATTTATGATGGATGGAGCTCTGGTATCTTTTTACGCGAACTGGCTACCTTCTATACAGCCTTAAAAAGGAAGGAAGAAATTGATCATAACAATCAAGAAGATAAAGTAATTGCTAAGATCCTACAAGCTACTGAAATGGGAGCATTAACTTATCATGAATCTGATACATACTGGGTAAATAAGATGCAAGGCTCTATTCCTTACGTGGGATTCTCTTCTGATCTTTCTCCTTCTAAAGGCTTGTCTTATCAAGGAGATTACGTAAGCTGTCTACTTGACTCTGCTCTGATGCGAAGGGTGGAGAAATATTCGAAAGACATGCAGATAAGTGTGTATCGTGTTATGCTAACGGCCTATTTTATCCTTTTACATCAAATGACTATGGAAGAAGATATCGTAGTTGGGATGCCTGTAAATCTAAGACCTAGAAAAGATTTTGAAGAAATTTTTGGTTATTATATTAATACTCTTCCTATCCGTATTTCTTTGGCTGATGTTCAAAATTATGATCAATTACTTAAGCAAGTTGACCAAAATGTTAGAGAGGCATTGCAACATCAAAACTATCGAAGTGAATATTTAATAGAAAATACCAATTCAGCTGAAAAGGGAGATAGACCGATAGTTTCTACTGTATTTAATATGGTAGGTCTTCCTACAATTGAACTTGAAGGACTTGAAGCGGAGGTAACTTACCAATTCAAACGTACGACGCTATTTGATATCGTGTGGAGAGTAGTAAAAAGCCAAGAGAAGGAGTATATGATAGAGGTAGATTTTAATACCGACTTATATCATTCGAATACGATTGAAGACCTTCTACAACACTATATTCATACATTAGAAACCTTAATTCAAAATCCCGAAGCATCTTTACATACATTGTCATTTCTTATTGAGCAGGATTATGAGATTTATGGAAAAATAAATCATAATCATTCGGATTTTCCGACAACGAAAACGTTGGATCAGCTTATAGATGATCAAGCTTCTCAATTTCCAGACCGACTAGCGATTACTATGGGAGAGGAAGCTATTACTTATAAACAATTGCAGGATCGAACGAATCAGCTAGCTCATTATCTTCTTCAACATCATCTCAAGAAAGGTGAGCGGGTTGCCATAGTAATGGATCGTCATATTGATACCATCGTTGCCATGATAGCGATCTTAAAAGCAGGTGGAGCTTATGTCCCTATTGATCCAGATTTTCCTGCCGAACGCATACAATATATGGTTACAGATAGCGGAGCAACTCATTTGATAACGAGAAGGAAATGGGCGCATAAGCTTCAGACTGATTTTGGATGCTGTTTATTATGGGAAGAGATACCTACAGATCTTTCTGTTGATTCAGTTGAATCGTTTCATATTGCTGAGGATATTGCTTACATGATCTATACCTCAGGATCGACTGGTAATCCAAAAGGTGTATTATTGTCCCATACTGGAGTTGTAAACTTAATTTACTCTTTAAAGGATAAGTACAAATTAACAGAAAAAGATGTATATTTACAATTTGCTTCCTTTATTTTTGATGCCTCGGTGTGGGAGATTTACTCTAGCCTGCTATGTGGAGGAAGACTTCACCTGCTTTCAGATCTAGACCGAACATCTCCAGAAAATTTCATCCAGACCGTGAAAAGCGTCAAAGCAAATTATTGTGTTCTTCCAGTCATTTACTTTAAACAATTATCACAATTGCCTGAGGAGACTTTAGAGCAATTACATTCATTTAAAGCAATTTTTATTGGCGGTGAAACATTATCACCAGAAGCAGTACGTATGTGGCAGCGTAAGCTAGGAACGAAGATTCTAATAGCTAATGCCTATGGACCTACAGAAGCCACTGTTTGTAAAACCATCTATGATATCAAAGAAATGCTGCCAGAGGAGAAACAGAGTATCCCAATAGGAATGCCTCTAGCAAACAGCGAGATCTCTATTTTAAATAAACACGGCATGCTCTGCCCAATAAATGTCCCAGGAGAAATCATTATTGGGGGAGTAGGATTAGCAAAAGGTTATTTAAATCAAGCTGAACAAACAGAGGCAGCTTTTGTTTCACTTGCTCTTCCTAACCAACCAGAGAAAAGGTTTTATCGGACTGGGGATATAGGGCGTATTCTACAAGATGGTAACTTGGAATTTATGGGGCGTATGGATCATCAGGTGAAAATTAGAGGCTATCGAATAGAACTAGACGAGATTGAAACGGTTTTATTACAACATCCCAAGGTTAAGGATTCTGCTATCGTTGTTTATAGAGACGATCATGATCGTACTAGATTAGTAGCTTTTTATATCACTGCTGATTCTGTTGAAGAGGCATCAACGGATGAATTAGTAACCTACCTGAATCAAAGGCTGCCCGTTTATATGGTACCGGAGCATTTCTATTCTCTTTCATCAATGCCTCTCTCACCTAGTGGAAAAGTGGATCGGAAGTCATTAGCTCAAGAAGCTAGATCACTTTTAGCAACGGAGAATAAGACATATATATCACCCAATACGTCTACAGAAAGAGCTGTAGTAAAAATTTGGGCAAAAGTGCTTTTGATAGAAGAAGCAAAAATCAGCATTAATGATGATTTTTTTGCACTAGGAGGTCATTCATTAATAGCTATTAAGGTAATCAATCAGGTATATAAACAGCTGAAAGCCAAAATCGAGCTTAAGGATTTATTCCGGTATCGTACGGTTGAACGCTTGGCTATATTCATCGACGAGCAAGCTACTACAAATACTGCTCATCAAATAAACACTGATAAGAATTTATTACCACACGTAATTGAACAAGAGCATTATACATTATCAAATGCCCAGAAAAGGCTATGGTTTTTAGAAAAATGGAATAATAGCGCTGGCGTTTATCATGTTCCGATACAGGTGAAAATCAGACCAGGCCTTGATCCTGATCTGTTCAGACAAGCTCTAGAAATGCTGACTGATCGACATGAAATTCTGCGTACTACATTTGTGGAATTCCAAGGTGAACCTAGACAGATTATACACAATACTGGCGAGTTAGCATTTTATCATAAGGATGTATCTCATTTGTGTGAAGAAGAGCAGATCGCTTTGATTGAAACAGAGATACGAAATGATGTAAAAGAGCCATTTGACTTGTCTAATGGACCTTTGTTTAAAATCTCGGTATATTCGCTTACGGATGAGTTGAGCCATCTATATTTAAATTTTCATCATCTTATCACGGATGAATGGAGTCTACAGCTACTCCTGCAAGAATGCATGGAGGTGTATCATGCCTATGAGCAAGAGAATCAGCCAACCTTACAACCTATTGAGCATCGGTATATTGATTATGCAGAATGGCAAGAACAAAAGCTCAAGGAGGGCTATTGGAAGGTTGAAGAGTCATATTGGCTTGAACAGCTAAAAGGACCTTTACCAGTCCTAGAATTACCTATGGATTTCATTCGACCTAAAGAACAAACCTTTGAGGGCGAGACCATTGATTTCCCACTTACTAAAAAGCTCACCCAGCAGCTAAAGGAAGTGGGAAAAGAAGAAAGTGTTACGATGAATATGCTATTATTGGCAGCTTATTTTAAACTTCTAAGCCATTTCTCTGGACAAGAAGATATCATTGTGGGGACTCCTATCGCTGGGCGAATACATGAATCCTTGGAACATATACAAGGTTTTTTTGTAAATACATTAGCTATTCGGATGGATATTCAATGCATGGATACCTTGCAACAGCTTATCCAAAAGGTAAAGGAGACCACCTTATCGGCTTATCATCATCAAGCTTATCCATTTGATAGTTTAATAGAGCTGATAAATCCTGATCGGGCTGAAAACCAAACACCTATCTTTTCAACCATGTTTACCTTTGAAAATAATCTGAACCTAGAGCAGGGTGACTATCAATTAGAAGTGCTTCCATGCGATATCCATACAAGTAAATTTGATCTTTCCCTAGCCGTAAATGAGAAAAATCAGCAATTACATCTTACGTTTGAATATAACAAAGATTTATTTACACAAGCCACCATCTCTCGATTTGCTCGTAGCTTGGAAAAAATCTTGGAAGCGATCATCAACCAGCGACTGTCTGCACCACATTTGCTAGATTTATTGACAGATGAGGAAAAACATCTGTATCAGGAAGTAAATCGTACACAAGCAGCGTTTCCTTCCGATCAAACCATTCAAGAACGGTTTTATGAACAGGCAAGCAAGTATCCTAGTAAAGTAGCAATTTCAATGGGAGAGCATTCCCTTACTTATGAAGAGGTAGACCAAGCTTCTAATCAGGTTGCTCATTATTTACGTCTTAAAGGAATGAGACCGCAAGAGAAAGTAGCCATATTACTTGATAGAAGCATCGAGAGCATAATTGCTATGCTAGGTATTTTAAAAGCAGGAGGAGCTTATGTTCCGATTGATACGGGTTATCCAAAGGATCGAATTGAATATATCTTAGAAGACAGCAAAACTTCATACATGATTACAAGAGATGCTCAAATGAAAGGCTTATCACGTTATACAGGTGTCATCGTACGAATGGAAGATGTGTATAAGCTTGAACAAACAAATTATGTGGAAACCTTGAATACTTCAGAGGATTTAGCCTATGTCATTTATACATCTGGCTCAACAGGGAAACCAAAAGGTACATTACTGCGCCATCGTGGAGTTCTTAATCTGATTCAGTGGAGGAAGGACCAGTTTCAGGTAAACAGCGAGGATACTTTTGTTCAGTTTGCTTCCTTTAGCTTTGACACTTCTGTTTCTGAGATATTTTCAGCTTTGTTACATGGAGCTAGATTACACATCTTATCTGAAGATGAGAGATATTCTGTCAGCGCATATGCTCATGCAGTTCAAAAGGTGCAGGCTACAATCACGGATTTACCAATTGTATTTTTCCATAATGTGATTGCTTCCTTGAGTAATACGGAAGCAGAAATGATCAAAACGTTACGTATGATGATGGTTGGAGGAGAAGCGTTACTAGCTGAATCTGTGCGAGCATGGCAAAACAGATTTGGTCAGCAGACGTTGATTATCAACGAGTATGGACCAACTGAGGCTACTGTTTCTGCAACTTTTTATCCAATTAATCGGATTGAACCTGAGCAAAAAAATGTTCCGATTGGAAAGCCTCTTGCCAATACCAAGATTCATATCCTTCATTCTCAAAAAACTCCATGCCCAATTGGTGCAATTGGTGAGATTTATATCGAGAGTGTCGGACTTTCGCCAGGATATTGGAATCAAGAGCAGAAAAATGAAGAAGTATTTATTTCCAATCCGTTCTCTCATGAGTTTGCAGACATACTTTATCGAACAGGTGATTTAGCAAGATGGTTACCAGACGGCAATATTGAATTCGTAGGTAGAAGAGATGATCAGATTAAAATAAGAGGTTACCGTGTAGAACTGGGTGAAATAGAAGAGACCCTTTTACAACATCCATTGATTCAGCAATCTGTTGTTTTAGCAGTAGATTCAGCAACTGGGAAAGTTCTTGTCTCCTATTACACTACGAATGGAAAACAAGAAATCGAAGTAAACGAGTTAAACTCCTACTTATCTGGAACGCTTCCAGAATATATGCTACCAAGGCATTACATTCATCTTGAGGAGCTTCCGTTAACGCCGAATGGTAAAGTCGATCGAAAAAGCTTGATGCAGAACTCTCCACATTTAGTAACGAAAGAAAGAACCTTTACTATGCCTGAGACGGAGATGCAAATAGAAATTGCGCAAATTTGGGAACAAGTGTTGGATGTGAAGCCTGTTGGACTAGATGATGATTTTTTTGAATTAGGTGGACACTCCTTGAAAATCATGCCTGTTCTTGTACAACTGAAGCCAAAATATCCTATGATTCGGATTCAGGATTTTTTCAAATTCCGTACAGTAGCAAAGCTTGCTCAATATTTAGAAGAAAAGACAGAAGAAAGTGCACAAATCGTTGAGCAACAATCTCAGATAGCTACCAAGCCTGTAACAAATCATATACAGAAAAAGAAAAGAGAAAGATCAGTGTCTAGCATTACTGTGAATATACCGAAAGGAGTTTTTCTTACTGGTGCTACTGGTTTCTTAGGTGCGTATATTCTGAAGGAACTACTTGAAATACCTTCCATTTCCATCTACTGTCTCGTACGTAAAACGGGCGATGCTTCAATTGATAGAAAACTAGCTGAAAAAATGGTCTTCTATTTTGGGCAAGGAATTCTTTCGCAGATGAAGGGTAGAGTTTTCACAGTGGAAGGTGACTTAAGCAGCAAGAGCCTAGGTGTAGATTATTTGACATGGGATCATCTGGTAGGGAAAATTGATTCGGTTATCCACTGTGGGGGAGAGGTAAGACATTATGGAGATCGTGAGCATTTCCATAAAGTAAATCTTGATTCTACGAATGAGCTCATACAATTATCGAAGAAGTTGAAAGCGCGCTTCCATTATATCTCCACATTAAGCGTGGTTGGACACTCTATCCATGATCCAGAAGAATTTTTGTTTTATGAAACAGATTTTGACCGTGGTCAAGAGATAGAAAATGTCTATGTCGAAAGTAAGTTTTTATCCGAGAAAAGTGTAAGGCAAGCTATTGAAGAGGGATTGGATGCTACCATTTACCGAGTAGGTAATTTGGTTGGACATTCTGTGACGGGTAAGTTTCAATATAATATTCATGAAAATGCATTTTATCGCTTATTAAAAGCCCTCTTCCTATTACGAGTTGCACCTTCAATACCTGGTTACATGGATATAACGCCTATTGATTATGGAAGCAAGGCTATCGTACAGCTTGCGTGTCAGCTAGAGACGATTGGTGAAACCCTCCACATTTGTAATCCGGACCAAATCCCTTGGGAGGATTTTATCCGTAACGTGCAACAAGCTGGATATCCAATTTCTCTCATTCAAGCGGAAGAGTATATTCAGACTCTTTATCAGGGAGACCTGTCAGACGAGCAACAGCAGGCATTAGAGCTGATCTTGCCTTCCTTAGAAGCTAGTGAAGGAATGTCTATTTCAATACCTGATTGTACGCTCACACAGGAATTTTTACAAAGAACCTCCGTTGTTTGTCCTAAACCGACGGAGCAACTTATTAGAGGTATGATCGAATATGCTATAGAGGTAAACTTTTTTCCTACAATACAAGAAACTGTCTTAAAGTAGAAAGTAGTATAGTACCTTTTTACAGCCAATAAAAAGCGTGTAGACCTTTTGTACTCGGGTGCTTTGTCTACACGCCAAAGGCTTATCCATTTGTTATAAAGGATAAGCCTTTCTTTTTCTCTATAAATAGAGTTTGGGCTCCACGGCAAAATCGAAGTCCTCAATATCATAAAATTGAATTGGAATTACATATTCCAGCAAACGATCCTGCCATTCGGTTTGATCAGTAATTAGGGGAACGTCCCATTTCATCGCTGTTAAGATTAATTCGGTTTCAATGGGGTCAAAAATCTCTCCCCACATGGCGGTATCTTCCGCTTTTACAATGGTAAAGTGAACAGTATCACTATGTTCAAAAGTAACGGTAGACCATGGTGCTACCAATGATTTTCCCATCATTTTACGTCGAAAAGGATTGTGGAAATATTGGATCATGTCTCCAATAATTTCCCTTACCCGTTGCTCTTCTTCCGGGTCATGCATGATGGGACTAGAATTTCCGATAAATTCGTCCAGTTCACGGAGAGTAGAAGAGGGGATGAGGTATTCGACAGGCTCGCTTGGCACTAGTAAATTGCCGTATATAGCCAGCATGATGGCTTCAATCACAAATGGTTTCTTCACTTTTGTCTCCTCCTCCTTACTCATCCATCATACTGAAAAGGATGCTTGACAACAAGTGGAGTTACTCGTATGATGACATTATAAAACTTAAAAGAACGTAACTCTCAGTCAAAGGGGAGTAGCTTTTACAGCAAAGTCGTCATTACAGGGTGTGAATCCTCGGCTTTGTTGGCAACTGATCGTTGTTAGCAAGACCTTTGCCTATGTACAGGATATGTGCGTAGGTAAAGGTCTTTTTTGTTGTCAATCATGGAAATTTGTATTCATGAAGAATCAGCAGGGAGATCAAGGAAAGTCGTTCAAAGGTGAGATAAGCCCACGAGGGCAGGGAGGGAAGAAATTATGTTTGAGACAGAATTTATTATTCAGTTACTAATGATCATTGCTATCGACATTTTGCTTGGTGGAGACAATGCAGTGGTCATTGCCATGGCAAGCCGAAACCTGCCGCTGGAGCAAAAGAAAAAAGCGATTTTCTGGGGAACAGGATTAGCTGTAGTTGTACGTGTAATTGCAACTATTGCAGCAGCGTATTTGTTACAAATTCCGTTCTTATTTGTTGTCGGAGGTCTCTTGCTTGTTTGGATTTCTTATAATTTGTTGGTGGAAGATGGGCATGAAAAGGACATCAAAGCAGGGGATTCGTTAATGGCAGCGATTCGAACCATTGTGATCGCCGATGTAACGATGGGAATTGATAACGTTGTAGCCATTGCTGGTACTGCTCATGGTAACATGGTGCTCATTATTATTGGCTTACTGATTAGTGTGCCAATCATGGTATGGGGAAGCACGTTAATTCTCAAGGCGATGGATCGCTATGCATGGATTCCTTATGTAGGGGCAGGAATTCTAGCTTTAGCGGCTGCTAAAATGATTACGCATGAGGCTCATTTACAACCATTCTTCAACGCTAATCCTTGGATAAGCTATCTATTGAAAGGTGTTGTTATTGTGGGAGTAATCGCATCTGGTTACTGGCAACGTAATCGGATGGCGAAAAAAGCCAAGGCTAACCAGATGATGCAGGAGAATAGCTCTCATCATGAAGTGAATATTGGATCGTAAAAAGTAGCCACGTGAGCAAGCATGCTCCGTGGCTTTTCTTGTATTTTGGAGGCAGGAAGTGTGGCTAGGATCTTTTAGCCTGCCATTCACTACGCAAAATTCCCATCTTGATAGAATCATAGTATGCACCACGGACAATTCTTGCTTGTCGTATTCGGCCTTCTTCTTGCATACCGCATTTTTGGGCAAGACGCATCATCCGCTCGTTACCTGACCATGTGGAGATTCCTAAACGAACCACATTCATTTCGGTAAATAAATAATCAATCCACGATTGAAAGGCAATGGTTCCGTAACCGCCAGACCAATAGGACGAATCATAAATTACAATGCCTATTTCGCACCAATTAGTCGCTTTGTCTACCCAGTAACGACCTACTGTACCTTTTAGCTCACCATTAATTTCGATCACTAAATTCCTGCGGGGAATTGTAGTGTTTACTAGGAGTAAATCCTCATGGTATCGTTTTGCGTATTCCTCTTCAGGCACATAGACGACAGGTTGATAGGGGCCATTCCAGTTATGAAATTCTCTGTCCGCAGCCTCAAAGTTATAGTGCCATATGAGAGGAATATCCTCTGGCCGAAGATCACGCAGAATAATATTTTGAAGGGAAGGATTTTTTATTTGCATATGCATGGTTGTAACCTCCTATCCTATACATTCATTTGGAAGATATTTTTGCAAAAGTAATAATCTTTTATCATTATAAGACAGGGAGCTTATGCCGCAAAGCCAAAAAAAATACCGGCTTATGCCGGAGGGACAAAAGACAAAAGTCTCTACTCTGAAATTACACTATGGTTGTTACTACGAGTAAACCAGCGAAAAGGATTAAGTGACCATCTACTTTCATAGCGATTAGAACGTTGCTTACGACGTGTCAAACGTTGATGCATGAGATCCATTTCAAACGTCACGCGGCGCATTTCCAGACGAAGAGCTTCTTGTTTATCTTCAATTTCAGCGATTTTTTCTAATATAGAAGCATGCAACTGTGGCAGAGTGGCTAATTGACTTATTTCTTTTTGGAATTGAAGGAGTGTATCTTGTACGGTCATCTCTACCTCTCGAAGTGCGTTTGTGAGAGGCTGACTAGGTAATGCTTTTGATTCAGTAACCTGTGTCTCCATATTGGCAGCGACTTCATTATCTAAGATTTCTACAGGTAGGATGCCTTCTTCTAGCATTTCTCGCTGAATTTCTTTTAGGGAACTGTTCCCGGAATCTTTGCGTTTTTTTGCCTCTTGCAGCAAGGTGAATCCGTCTGTGCTAATTAGATAATGTCCTTGTGGATTTTTTTGTCGTTGGCTTGTAGGGACAAATAAATCTAGCCAGTTACGCAAGGTACGAACATGTAAGTCTAATTTTTCGGCTACTTCTTTAGAAGCCATCCAGGTATGCAGCATTTGCTTCATGTGATCACTCTCCAATCGAAATTCCTCAAAGCAGATTTTAGACAATTGTGACCAGCTAATACAACAGGGCGAAGGTGAATGCGTACCGAACAGATTTCGATTCTATTTTCTACAGGTATTATAGCACCTATTTTTCCCGGAAAAAGCCAATCGACAAAGGTTCTAAAAACTAGTGATCTTTCGGCGAATTTGGACAAGTAGAGGGATGGGTGTCTAGCTTTGACATGAACAGAAGGGCATAACTATCTATCGGTATGCGTACAATGAATCAGATCAACAGTTTGTCTGATTGTGGACAAGGAAGGCAGGGCATGAAATAATGTGGCATCCTTCAATATCACTTCTGTTGTTACTGGTTTGTGCTGCTAGTTTGCTTGGCAGTTTTACGATTTGTTTTCGTAAAAAGTGGTCTGAGCAGGCGTTATTTGTGATGATTAGTTTAGGAGGCGGCATTTTACTGAGTTTAACGGTTCTGGATCTTTTGCCACATGCCATGCTAGGTGGTGGACATCAATTTCTGCCGTTAGTACTGGTAGGCTTTATGATGTTATTTTTATTAGAAAGCATTCGACATGATCAAGGAAAGCCACATACGAATAACCTGATCGGAATAAGTCTCGGATTTTTCATGCATGCCTATTTTGAAGGCTTTTCGATTGCGGCAGGATTGGATACCGATGCAGGCCTTGCTCTTCCATTGCTAATAGCGCTCATCTTGCACCGATTGCCAGATGGAATTACGGTATCTTCGCTATTGCTAGCAGCAACGGGAAAACGTGGAATGGCTTTACTGGGGGGGCTTGGTTTATGTGGGGCTACTATTCTTGGAGCCGTGACCTTGCGTCTGGCTGGACAATGGATTTCCGAAGCATGGACAAGCGCAGGCCTAGCTTTGTCAGCAGGGGTATTTTTATACGTAGCAGCTAGTCACCTGGTTCCTCTCATACAAAATCGAAATTACCCTAGATTAAGTCTTTATTTTTGTGTATCGATGGTGTTGTATATGGTTTTTTCGCTCTTTTTTCATACACATATTCACTAAATGACTAATCAGACTACTAGCGATAACTCGTAGAACAGGCTAATATAAGTTATAATGTTTGGAGTATGTTGGGAAAGAAAGGGGTTTTTACATATGAAATTGTTGCAAGGTAAAAATATTTTGGTTATGGGTGTAGCTAATCATCGCAGCATCGCGTGGGGAATTGCACAATCCTTGTCGAAAGCGGGAGCGAACTTGATTTTCACATATCAAGGAGAGCGATTGAAAAAGAATGTAGAGGATTTGGCAGCAACGCTGGACCAGCCTGAGCAAATATTGTACAACTGCGATGTTACCAATGATAAAGAGGTAGCAGCGTTATTCCAATCTATTAAAGAAAAAGTAGGAGTATTACATGGTATCGCTCACTGCATCGCATTTGCTAAAGGAGAAGATCTAAGTGGTGAGTTCGTTGATACCTCCCGTGATGGATTTGCGTTAGCACATGATATCAGTGCGTATTCTCTTGTAGCGGTAGCTCGTGAAGCTCGTCCGCTTATGACAGAGGGTGGTAGTATTGTTACGTTGACATATCTAGGTGGTGAGCGCGTAGTCTCCAATTACAACGTGATGGGTGTAGCAAAAGCGGCCCTCGATATGAGTGTACGCTATTTGGCAAGTGATCTTGGCAAAGACGACATTCGCGTAAATGCGATCTCTGCAGGTCCAATCCGTACATTAGCTGCAAAAGGAATTAGCGGCTTTAATGCTATCATCAAAGAAATTGAGGAAAAAGCTCCCCTACGTCGTACGATTGATCAAACAGAAGTAGGCGATACAGCTTTATTCTTAATGAGCTATATGTCTCGTGGTATTACGGGTGAAGTGTTGCATGTTGACGCTGGCTACAATATCATCGGTCGTTAAGCTAGACCGCTAAGAAAAATACCCCCATGGATTGCCGTGAAGGTAAGGTTCAATTCTGCTCTTTAGAAAATGAACCTTATCCAGGCAAGCATAGGGGTATTTTATTTGATCGTACAAGTACTATTCTGGTTCTTTTTTTCCTCGACCCATCTCTGAAACAAAGCGGGACATACGTGTTTTACGACCGAATCTCTCTGTAGGTACACCAATAAATAAATCATGTCTTGCTCGGGTAACAGCTACATACATGAGGCGACGCTCTTCTTCAATAGCGTCCTTGTTTCCTTGGCGTGCTTGATCCATAGCAAAATCATGAGGGATTGCCCCTTCTACTACATCTACTAAAAAGACAGTATCGAATTCTAAGCCCTTTGCTCGATGAATACTTAACATTTGTACGGCATTGTTATTGTTTTGTGGTTGTTTACGCCACTCGGCTTCCTTTTTTACCATCTCATCAATATACATAATGAAATCTCGAATGCTAGCATGACGTTTAGCTGATACCAATAATTGACGCAATTCATCTGTGGAGCGTTCCTGGTCTCGTTCTGGTCGATCTTTATCACGTTTTTTTACGTAATCACGTAATTTAAGATCCTCATAAATCGTTTCAAGCGCATGAGCGGGAGTAGCATTATGTAAGCTACTTAGCGTATCCACTACTTTACGTATTTGTGCCCGTTGAAAGGTTTTTAAATGGGTTAATTCGGGAAGCACGGTTAACTGTGAACAATTATTTAAAATCGACTGGCTTCGAATATCGTTCCAAACGGTTGGCGACAGATAAAGCGTGGGCAATATTTCTCGCAGTGCTGATTCATTCTCTCGATCTACCACTAATCGCAGGTAGCCCAGTGCCCAGCGAACCACTTGCTTGCTATAAAAAGGCTCATCCTCTCGTGTAAAGGAGAAAGGAATATCTGCCTCGCTTAGACGTTCTAATAAAGGGCGTGTAGACTCGTAGGTACGAAACAACAGCGCAAATTGGTGGGGCTGTGCTCCATTTTGCAGGCGTAGTTTCATTTCATCCACGATGCGGGATGCTTGTTCCTCTTCATCCGCTGGTTGGAATAGATAGCAAGAGCCTTCTTCCTGATGAAATGACTTTAGTTCCTTTTTCCAACGAGTGCGATTGTTCCCGATCAGGGAATAGCCAAGACCCACGATAGAAGAACGAGAACGATAGTTTACTTCTAATGAAATGGTTTTTGCATTAGGATAATCTGCGGTAAATCCAAGAATGTAGCGTGGGTCACTTCCGCGAAAGCCATAAATGGACTGATCGTCGTCTCCGATTACGCAAAGATTGTTTTCAGGAGATGCCAGTAATTTTACCGTTTCATATTGAACACGATTAATATCTTGGAACTCATCAATCATAATGTATTGGATGCGTCCTTGGTATAACGACAAGATATGCGGATCATCTTTTAGCATTTCATAACAGCCAATTAGCATATCATCAAAGTCAAACCAACCATGTTGTTTTTTTAGCTTTTCATACAGAGGATATAGCTCCTGTGCTTGCTTTTCTTCTGAGCTGTCTACAGACAATAGCTGTGCATCGGAAGGGGTGATATATTCATTTTTCCAACGGCTTATGATACTCATGACTGCTTCAAAATCTGACTCTTTGACTATTGGATTCTCCATCTGTGCGATAGCACCTGTTTCACGTAAAAATTTACGCTTTTGCCATTCTTGTTTTAACAAGCGTTGCTGATCCCAGCGTTCAGGCTGATGAAATAGTAGCATTCGATAAAACAAGCTATGGAAGGTACCTGCAATCAGAGCAGATGATTGATGTGAAGGTAAAGATTTCATTAAACGACGTTTAATTTCTCCGGCTGCTTTGGTAGTGAAGGTGACCACCATGATAGAACGTGGGTCAATATTCATCTGTGTAATTAAATGGGCAGTACGGGCAGTCATAACACGGGTTTTACCACTTCCAGCACCTGCGAGAATTAATAAGGGCCCCTCTGTACAAGTAACAGCTTGTTCTTGTGCAGGATGCAGGGCTGAATGATAGCGTTCTTCTAATACCTGCGTGCGTTGTTTTGGTGCAATTAAGGTTCGGAAGCTTTTAACAGGTGTAGCAGGCGCTTGTGTTACAGTTGTTGCTGGGGATGCAATACTCCGCCCCTTAGGTAACCGGAACCCACCGACCATGACATCATTGGATTGGTCATGATTAGCAGAGGTTTGTACAGATTCCAGGCTTGGTGTTGATGTAGGGTGTTCCGCTTTGAGTACACTATTGCTGGTAGTAGCTGCTAATTCCGTAGATACCAATGCTTGTTGTAAGTAGCTGTCCAGTTCGTCTAAGGAACAGGGAGCAGTATGTAAATGAGTAAAAAATGGCTCACGGCTTATGCCAGCAACGATATGAACAGGTTGTCCACAAACGGGGCAAGATAGTTCCCCTTGCTTTGCATACATGCGCCAAGTGGGAATTTTTGCATAGTTGTCTTTGCGTAACAAAAGCAACTCATCATTGTACTTGGCAATATTCAATATACATTCACTCCTATACAAACGGAAATGTCCCTCAATGATAGAGGGACATTCCAGTTATCAGGCTTGCAATAGGATGTCGCCAGACGAATCTTCTTGTGCTGGCTCTACTTCAAGCTGTTCAATGGCAATTCTATTTATGCGGTGATTATCGAATTCTGTAATCGTAAACTTAAAGTTTTTATAGAGAACAGACTTCCCAGCTGTCACTTCTTCACTTAGTTGGCTATATACCCAGCCAGCAATTGTATCTACATCATCGGAAACCAGCTCTATAGGTAAGATATCATTCAAGTCGTTAAGCAATGTTTTACCAGATACTGATAAAATATTTTCCGCTTTGGACTCTATCTCAGGACGCTCAAATGCATCAAATTCATCCTGAATTTCGCCTACGATCTCTTCTAGGATATCTTCCATGGTAATGAATCCGGCAGTACCGCCATATTCATCAATGACGATAGCAATCTGTGAACGACGCTTTTGCATCAGACGCAGAACATGACTTACTTCCATGGACTCTGGTACCGTTAAGATAGGGCGCAAGAAGTCATGCAGATTGGCTTTGCCTTCTGTGAGAGCCGCTAGGTAGAAGTCTGAAGTATGCACAAAACCAATGATTCTGTCTTTGTCGTTATGAGCGACAGGAAAACGCGTATGGCGTTGATCACGAATCATTTGCAGGTTTTCTTCAAAGGTATTGTCATCATATAAGCAGATCATGTCAATTCGTGGAATCATGATTTCACGAGCAAGACGTTCGGAGAAATCAAACACATTATCCACAAGCTCCATCTCTTCGACATCAATGTGACCGCTTTTGTGACTTTCATTTACCAACAAACGAATTTCTTCTTCTGTATGGGCCGTCTCATTTTCAGAGACAGGTTGAATGCCCAAACGGCGCAATAAAAAGGTAGCTGCACCATTCAGTACCCAAATGATGGGGAAACTGATTTTGTAGAAGAACATGAGCGGAGCCGCCACCAGTAGGGAGGTTGATTCCGCTTTTTGAATGGCAACCGATTTTGGCGCCAATTCTCCAAGAACGATGTGCAAAAAGGTAATAATACCGAATGCAATCGCAATGGAAATGGAGTGTAAAAGAGCCTCAGACGCGATCCAGTGGCCAAGGAGTGGTTTGACAATCAGATTGCCTATCACTGGTTCCCCGACCCAACCAAGTGCCAAGGATGCGAGTGTAATCCCCAACTGGCAGGCGGATAAATAAGCGTCTAGTTGTTGTGTTACCTTTTGCGCGTAAACGGCGCTTTTGCTACCTTCGTTAACCAATTGGGTTAAGCGCGTTTGACGCACCTTTACCAAGGAAAACTCGGCTGCAACGAAAAATCCGTTTAAAAGAACCAACAGGATAGCTACAAATACTTGACCTGCTATTAACAGTAGGTTCGACGGATCTATCGGTATACTGTCCAAATAGTTTCTCCACCTTCTAGCTTGTAGAAAGGGAGAACTCACCTCCATCTTTCGTTGAATTTATATATAATGTTGTAGATTATGAACGTTTGGACAAATGATGACATGTTTGTATGCCAAGGAAAATAAAAAGTTTATATAAATTGTTTACACATTAGTATACCAGCAGGAGAATTGGATAGTCAAAACCAGATATCTCTAATCCTGGCAGGAAAAAGCTACGAGCATCGCTGTGGCTCCTTTTTTCTGGAAATCATGCATGTATTCATTCACTCGGCCCGATTTTTTTGCAGGAGCAATTGACTCATTTCGATGCTCAGTAACAACTTGTGGAAATAAAGGATTGCTAGAGGCAAAAGTGGAAAAAAGTAAATAATTAATAAAAAGGGGGGCTTACTTATGACGAAAGTCTACGTTCCAACTATGGTGACCAAAAGAGTTGGATACTTTCCAGGGAGTGTCAATATTGGCATTGTGATAACAGAGAACGGGGCAGTGCTGATTGACTCAGGCTTGGATACACAAACAGCCAAAAAAGCAAAGAAAGGGTTGGACGAATTGTCGCAGCCCTTGTATGCCATTATACAAACACATTCACATGCAGATCACTTTGGGGGTAATCATTATCTGCTTCAGCAATATCCCCAAGCCTTGGTGTTTGCGCCAGCTTTGGAAGAAGCTATTATTCGAAACCCAAGATTAGAACCTATTTACCTAAGTATGGGGGCATCTCCACTACCTGAATTGTGTAATAAATTTTTGTTAGCTGATCCCTCGCGTGTAGATGAAATTTTACCAGAGAATGGTGAACTGATCTTAGCTGATTGTACCTTCCAAACGATCAGCTTGCCAGGACACAGTTGGAATCAGCTTGGTATTGTGGTAGATGGCATCTGTTTTGCTGCAGACGCTTATTATTCACCTGAGGTATTAGAGAAACATCGTCTCCCTTTTCTTATCGATGCGGACGAAGCAGTACAAAGTATCCAACGCTTGCAACAAACCAACTATCAAGGATATTTACCAGGGCATGGAATGTTTGAGACGGATGTTTTATCTACACTAGCTTATAATGAAGGATATCATCAACAAATTTTGGGAGAGATAGAGCAATGGTTTAGCGTCCAACCAGCTACCTTAGAAGAGGGCTTAACATGGATTTGTGAAAAGCGTAATATTTCCATTCAGAATATGACTAGTTATGCTTTATTTCGTACGGCTTTTATGGGCTATGTGACTGGGCTTCACAGACAAGGAAAACTTTCCTATTACTTCGAGGGAAATCGCTTGTTATTTTGCATCAAAAATGAATAAAATATTTATTTTTGATTACATAGATATAAAATGTGTGCTAAAATCACCCCGCCTATGTAGAGTAAAATTCGTTTATGTTATGATAAAAGGGCTGGTTAATGGCTTATTGAGCGGCTTCTTGATAAGGTTTGCTTAAATAATCGGCTATTTCAGCAAGTTTATGTTCCGCTGCCGCCTTTATTGCCCGGGGAATCAAGAGACCTTCTCGGGATGTTCGTGAGGCCATCTTTATTTTTAAATAAGGGGAACCGATTTTTATCATTTCCTCATCTTTAATTTCCTTGAGGCCCGTATGACGGGTGGGAATCCGCAGATAATAGGTCATGCCTGTTGATGAATCGTAGATCATTGCGTTATAGGTGGGTGAATCTTGGTTTTTGTTCCGACGAAAACCTTGCTCTAACAGCGTCTTCTCTACATACCACAATGGCTGAACCATACCTACTAAAGTATTGCATTCAAGTTGCACGAAGGCTCCCTCCTTGCTTTACTTTCCAGTTTATACCTTCAGTTATATGTAAGCGCTCATTTTTTCAGACTGCTTTTTCTATAGATTAGATGTCATTTGGAATTTTATCTATAGAAGTGGTAAAACCAAGTTTAAGTTTTCTAAAATTGGGGTGATTGATTTGGAGATTTCATGTGATTTACATACCCATACGTTGGCATCTGATGGAACAACGACACCAGCAGAAAATGTGCAGCTCGCTAAAGAGGCAGGCCTCAACGCGGTTGCTATTACAGACCACGATACGATAGCTGGAATAGCAGAAGCGATTCAAAAGGGAATTGAGTTAGGTGTAGAAGTGGTACCTGGTGTCGAGATTAGTACTGCTCACGAGGGAAAAGATATTCATATCCTTGGTTATTTTATTCCGTTTGATGACCTAACTTTCCATAAAGCATTAGCAGAGCTACGTGATGTGCGTCATCTACGTAATTTGAAATTGATTGCGCGTCTTCAGGAGATAGGAGTAGATATTACGGTAGAAGATGTGTATCGTCGCAAAACCTCTGATGATAAAAATATTGGTCGCCCACACATTGCAGAAGAATTGGTAATAAAGGGGCTTGCTACTTCTATTGACGATGCTTTCCAGAAGTATTTGGGAGAAGGTGGAGCCGCTTATGTAAATGTAGAGCGGATCGAGCCATTAGTAGCAATCAACATGATTAAGAAAGCGGGTGGCGTGGCAGTTATCGCTCACCCTGGCTTATATCATAACAACGAATTGGTAGAAGAACTAATTGTCTATGGACTAGATGGTATCGAGATTAACCATCCTGACAATTCAGAAGAAGATAAGAGAGTATATCGACAACTAGCAGAAGAATATGGATTGATTGTTACAGGTGGTTCTGATTTTCATGGATACCGTGGAAATCAGACATTTCATGCACCACTGGGGACCTATGGCACATCTAGTGAGGCTGTTGATAAAATGCGAAAGCTGGCAGCGTTACGACAACAAGAATAAGTCATATTTGATATGAAAATAGGATGGCAAACAAAAACACACGTAGGGGAGTAAATTGCCCTGCGTGTGTTTTTGTGTATGGGTAGTTCACTATCTATTCAACTGTTTTTTCATCATAATATGATCGATACCGGCATCATCAAAAATTTCACCGTATCCCACATACCCTAATTTCTCATAAAATGGTTGAGCATGTAACTGAGCCGAGAGCTTTAGTGTAGAGTATCCTTGTTGAACAGCGAGTTTTTCCATGTGATTCATTAGATCACGACCAAGGCCTGTCCCACGAGTTTCTTGTTTAACAGCAACACGTTCAATTTTTCCGACTCCTGTTTCATGAGAGCGAAGTCGTCCAGTAGCTACTGGTTCGTTATCTCGGTAGGCTACAACGTGTGTTGTTGGATCAGAAAGTTGATCATACTCATCAATTTCTAGGTCCTCTGGTACCTGTTGTTCTTCTATAAAAACAACACGGCGAACATGCAAGGCGTCTTGTAATTCTTTTTCTGCGGTTACTTGGCGTATTGTATACATCTGATTTTCCTCCAAAATGTGTAAGAGTATCTATTGTATATAGATGATTAGCTGAGGTTGAGACATTGATCTGTTAAAAAACAAGGCCATAACGAGCATGGCCCTGTTTTCGTCTCAACTTACAGACAACAGTTAGGCCAGTGGAAAGCTTCTTACAATTGACCACTTACCATCTACTTCTTCTTTCATTAAATGCAAACTAGTTATTTCGGAAGGAAGATCAAATTTCATCATGCCCAGCTGGTCGACAACATCCTTTAATTCTGACTCACTAAGGTCACGTCCTATGGTCAGATGGGGGACAAAGGCAAACTCCTCTTGATGATCGCCAAAGTTTTTCAAAATGTTGGCATGTAAGTCTTCAACAGCTTCTTTGTTCTGAAAAGATAGAAAAATAACGTTTGTAGTAGGGTGGAACGTAGAAGCTCTGTGGAAATTAATAGAAAAAGATGAGGTCGATTTCGCGATGTCTTCCAATTGAGCGGACAAGGTAGCAATCTGTGTATCATCCGCTTCAAATGCCTCTTTTAACCGGATATATGGCTGGACCAAGGCATAGGCAGGGTCGTACCGTTTGCGGTATGAGTTGGCGATTTCTTGCACTTCTTTTGATGGGAAAAGTACGATACTATATTTCATGGAACACCCTCCTCCTCATATAAAATGCCCATTAAAAGCTTTCTTTTATTTTAACAGAAAATTCTTTCGGTGTATAATGTTGCAGTTGTCTTGTATATACTTACCTTTTTCAGGAAACCCTACTGGAAAAGGGGGTGATACATATGAAAAGTGCTGTTCTGATGACTTACGCTTTTTTAGGAATTACGATGCTACTTGTGCTTCTCTTTACTATACTTTGGGTTATTCTTAAAAGCGATAAAACAGTTGTAACCAATGGAGCTGCCCGTTCTCAGCTACGTGACCCGACAGATCCAGCCCCTAGAGAATAAAGCTATCATTTGGGCTTATCTATATTTTTTGCTATGAGTAAAAATAACGAATAATCTGGGGCAAATGGGCTTGCCAATGCTCCCAGGTATGGTCGCCTTCGCTTATTTCTAAGTGAAAGGTGGCCTTTTTTTGTTGCAACAATTCTACAAAGCGTTGGTGTGGAGTAAATAGATCAATAACACCGTAGCTTGTGGAGACAGCCGTTTCTTTTGTACCAATCTCCAAATAAAGAGATAATTGCCCATAGGAATGACTATTTGCTGCCAATGTATAAAAGGATTCATACAGGGCTCCTGATTGGGAGGCTACATTACCAAATGTATGGGGATAACGGATAGCTGCCGCTAAGGAAACTGTACCACCGAGTGAATCACCGATCAGTGTCCGTCCACCACTCAATGGCTCTGTGGCAAAATGCTTATCCATATACGGTACTACCTCTTCTGCCATAAAGCGTATATAGGCATCAAATTCCTCGCCATCAGGGTGATAACGCAAACGTCTTTTTTCCCGTTCGACGGGAATAAATACGACGATGAGATTCTGAATTTCCTTTTTATGCAACATACTGTCAAGCATACCTGGCAGGCGTCCCAAGCTTAAGTAATCCCGTCCATCTTGAGCGTATAAGACTGGATAAGAATACAGCGACGAATAAAAAGGGGGTGTATAAATAAGTAGCGTTTCTGTGGTGCCCAGATATTGACTAGCGAGAGTCACTTCGGACAAGCTACCTTTTGGTGTCTGAGCAGTAGACATGGGATAACCTCCTTTGCTAGATAATCGTATTTTACTGTATACGGGAGGGTAACGGCAAAAGGGAAATGGGCTCAAACTTTTGGAAGAGCATACTGAACGAAACCAAAAAGTAACCATCTGCGTGAATCTGGTAAAGAATGAGAGAAAAACAGCTTGATCTATCAGTGCAGGGAGTCGCAACCCAAACAGAATGTGATACTATATAAGATGTATTCATTATTTTGCCACTCATGTGTGTAAGGAGGTTGGCTTTATGAAAATCGAGAGAGTACACAGTAAACAAGTTAGAGATGCAGCTTTAGCCAGCTTGACAGAACGAGGAGTATCAATTGAGGCTATTGCAGAAATTGTGCACGCAATGCAATCGCCCTATTATCCGACTTTGGCCATGGAAGCTTGCATAGAAAGTGTTCAGGCCGTTTTAGAAAAACGTGAAATCCAACACGCCATTTTAGTGGGCATCGAACTGGATAAATTGGCTGAAAAAGGTTTGCTTTCAGAACCTTTGCAATCCATAATCGCAGGTGACGAAGGTCTGTTTGGTTGTGATGAAACATTGGCACTTGGTTCCGTTTTTGGCTATGGCAGTATTGCTGTAACAACGTTTGGACATCTAGATAAACAAAAAATTGGAATAATTAAACAGCTAGATAATAAAACAGAAGGTAAGGTAAATACGTTTTTGGATGACATGGTGTGTAGTATAGCCGCGAACGCATCCAGTCGAATGGCGCATCGACTACGCGATGAAGAAGAGACTGAGGCAGCGAGAAAGAAAGAAGAATCAGATGAATTACGAATCAGCATTGGAATGGCAGGTCAGTCAGCTACTACGGCTTCTGATCAGGCTGGATAAGTATTTAGGTACTATTCTTTTGAAGAGAGTAGAGCGTACAAATGCTTCTCATATGAAGGATAGAAAGTTGAAAGCACTCAAGCCAGGTTTTGGCAGGGTGCTTTTTGTATGTGAGGGTAGTCAGCTTTTCGTGCATATTTGTCGCAAAAGTACTATATAGAAGCTGACCGTGAAATTGGAAATTGAGCTAGATGTTCAGGTTTCTTCCTGTTTATCTTGCGCTAGCTATCATTAGATTTCTCTAGCTTGGAAGCTACTATCGATCTGATCCCCCTAGGCAGTTGCTATTTATACGGTGCCTAAGCTCATTGATGAGTCAAAGAAAACGACTTATGTTAAGGGCAAACATCCTAATATACATGTACTATCGCAATCATATGAACTAACCAATCAAAAGGATCTGCAAGAAAAGCTGGGGAAACAGGTTATTATGCCTGCTGAGCTTGCAGGTGGGTCGGCTTTCAGGAAGCAAGCGTTTACTTTAAACCAGAGGAGAACTACGATGTGAAGGCGATGAAGGAAGAAGTAGAGAAAAATCGTAAAGAATATGTTGTCCATGAAGTAAAAATGAGCAACGTTTTGATCAGACCTTTGTGAGTTATAAATCAACAAAAGGTGGGGTCGAGGTGAATGTGATGAATAAAGGAGATCTTGCAAAAGACGGGCCAATCAGTGAAGGTGGTCACCACGATAGCGCTGAAAAAGTAAAGATTGGGGATAATGAAGCAGCCTACACAACCATGAATAGACCGGATGGGGAAATGCATAAACGAATTAGTTGGATAAAAAACGGAACGAGCTTAGGCTATTCGGTGTGGACCTTCTCTAAAGATATTACAAAGGAAGATAGATAAAAGTAGCACAGACCCTTCAAAAAGCAAAATAATAATAGCATCCTGCTTAACCAGCAAAGGTGGAGCAGGATGTTTTTTTGCGTAAAGGTTGTAAGCAAAATGTTTTTTCTATAAAGAAAACCAAGGTTTTGTACGAGAAACATGAATAAAAAATAAAGAGCATGAATTTATGATTAAATATTCAAAAAATAATTGACAATTGCACGTAAGAGGTAGAATATGTAAATTAAAGTATTATTATGAATAAGGAGTGATAATTAATGCACATATCTAAGCTGTATCATGCTGTAATTTGTATTACTCTAACTTCGAGTTTATTACTACCTACCGCCATGTTTTCTACTAAAGCGTTAGCGGCCGCCCCTGCGCCTACTCTACACGATGAGAATCCCAATGGTGCTTTTGGTGATTGGTATACGGGAGCTACTCCACCTAACGTTTCGCTGGACAAGCCTGTCATTTTATTCGTTCAAGGACTTCACTCGGACTACAAAAAATGGTATCGAGACGGCGGATTATATGAAGCAGCCTACAACTCAGGGTACCGCACTGCTTTTGTGCAATTAAGAGATGCTGATGGCGATGGTGGCAACATGTATACAAATGGAGAGAAGCTGGCTGAAGTTATTAAAAAAGTAGCCGATTATTATCACGTAAAACAAATAGCAATCGTAGCTCATTCAAAAGGTGGTGTTGATACACAAGCAGCCCTTATACATTATGGTGCGGCCCCTTATGTTCATACGGTTCATCAGCTTGCGACTCCTAATAAAGGCTCTGAGCTAGCAGACTTAGCCTATTCCTCGTGGTTCTCTTGGCTCGCTGAAATTCTAGGAAAAAAAGATGACGCCGTATACTCCTTACAAACCTCCTACATGGCTAATTTCCGACAGCAAACAGATAGTCATAGGGATGTAAACAAAACTAGAACCTATATGGCAGCAGGTACGGGCGATGATGGCATGTTTACAAAGTATTGGTTTGCCCATGCAGTTTTACCAGGTGAGGACGATGGAGCCGTTACCGTTGATTCCGCGTTTGGCTTACCCTACGGAATCAAGACATTTAAGAAAAATATCTCTCACTCCGCCATAACCGATGCTAAACACGTATGGTCAGAGGTAGACTCCAAAATACGTAAAAGCCCTAAAGAATTACAAGCAAAATTTGCGCCGGAAGCAGACAGAGAATATCAGGTGGATGAAGAAGAAAACAATCCAACCTCAATCGTTAGCAATACGATTGTAAGAGGTGGGGAAATCAGAGGAAAAACACAGGATACCTTCATGCTAGAAAGCGGAGTTAGTCAGATGATGGTAGATGTTATGACAGCGAATGAAAAGACAAAAATCAAGCTAATAAGCCCATCTGGCAAGGAGTACACCCCAGAGAGGCTAGAGGACAGCGACTTTAGCTCTGATACTGACGTGGATGTGGACGAGTCTCAGGAATTGTTTGCAAGTGCTATTCATAATGGATTTAAGATTGATGAGCCAGAAAAGGGAAAATGGAAGCTTGTTGCGTCAGGCAAGAAAGATGCCTACTTTATGTTTGCTCAGGTGGAAAGTGAACAACCAATGGAAGTAGTAAGCGAGAAAAAAATCTATGGACCAGGCGAACGTGGAGAATTACGAGTCGAATTACCTGAAGCTACTGTTAAGAAACAGGCAATTACTAATGTTAGCATGGTTGAAACAAAGAATCGACAGCTGTTGGCGGCAGATGATTATCTGAAAATTAAGGAAAAAGACGATGAGATTCAAGGAACTTTTAAAGCCCCACGGGAACCAGGAGTTTATAACATTTGTTTAGAAATCACTGGAGTTAATGAACATGGGGAAGAGTTTTCACGGTCTGTCTGGTATAATTTTGCGGTAGTAGATGAGGATACAGAGACAGATCTATAGGTATATTTCGTAATAAATTTTGACATTTCATTACGTGAATAGAGTAATGGCACAATTATGATATTATTATTAAAAAATGAAATTTTATATTGTATGCGTTTACATTGTGTGATATTATTCATTATACAATAATGAAATCAGTTATACGGCGTGTTACTAGTACGACTAGGCATGAGCCAAAAGGTGCGAAAAGGAAATTTTTCTGCTACCTTTTTGGTTCATGCTTTTTTACCTTTTTAAAGCCATTTCCTTATGCTGAAAAAGGCAGTACAAAGCCGTACTTCTGATTATCCTAACAACATAGAACTGTTCATAAGGAGGAATTTTTTATGGTGTTACTCAACAAAAAATTACTAGCTAGTGTAATCTTAGCAGCGTCCTTGGTAACAACGTCTAGTGTATTTGCTAACCCAAGCACCACTTCTGTGAAAAATGATGAGCCTACAACCTACCGCATCAACCAGCTTAAAGAAACAGCGATGTATTATTACTGGCACGGTGGTGATTTAAAGAAAGCAGAAGCGGAGATTTTTAAAGGTATTACATTAAAAGGTAAATACGATGTTGTTGAAAACGCTTACCTAGAAGCAACTATGCTTGATCCTTTTGATAATGACCTGAAATTCGCACTTGCTTCCACTCAAATCATTCAAAAGAAGCTTCCTGAAGCTTTGGAAACCTATCAGCAAATCTTGAATCTTGAACCTACTAATTTTAATGCTAATTTGTTATACGGCGTTTATTCCAAGGTTAATGGAGATACAAAAACGTATGAAGCTCAAATGGCCAAATTAAAGAAATTGGACGAGCAAAAAGCAAATGAGTATGTCGCAAAGCTTGCCTCAGCAGAAGCATACATGCAGACTGTCTTTAACAAGGACGTACCAAAAGGCTTGCCACAAAAAGACCATGCC
Source organism: Brevibacillus laterosporus DSM 25 (assembly GCF_002706795.1). Lineage (NCBI taxonomy): Bacteria > Bacillati > Bacillota > Bacilli > Caryophanales > Paenibacillaceae > Brevibacillus > Brevibacillus laterosporus. Next base: position 972,051 of record NZ_CP017705.1, on the reverse strand, counting down.
ATTGTCATTTTAGGCTATGCTCTAGCAGAGGATGGAACTATGCGAGAGCCATTAATTGAGCGCTTAAAAGCAGGGCTTGCCCTAGCAAAACAGTATCCCAACTCTAAAATCATCGTGAGCGGTGGAGTACCGAAAAAAGGTGTAACCGAGGCAGACGCAATGAGCAAATGGTTAATGGAGCAAGGCATTGATAAGGATCGCATCCTATTAGATAACAAAGCGACTGATACCGTTGAAAATGCACTGTTTTCCATTGCAATTATGGAACGTGAGGGCTTAAAGGATATGACACTGGTATCTAGTGCGAGTCATATGCGTCGAGGACTAAGTGTGTTTAAAGAAGCAAGCGAGCATTATGCGAAGCAATTGGGTAAAAAGAACGATCGTACAATTACGAATATGGTATATCTAGATTACAAATCCTTAGAAGAAGCCCATAAAGTAACAAAGGATGAGCAGTTAGTTATTTATCGTGATTTATTGAGAACAAGCGGAATTTGGGCGTACCCTGGAGTACAACGATAGATGTTACGTTTCATCGTGAGATCGGGCTACTTCGTATTATGTAATGAAAAATAATGACTTTTATTAGTAAGGCAAATGCTGACGTTACAGACAGAATTGGACAGAAGGATAGATGTAACTAGCAGAAGCAAACACTGTTATTTTATTTCTTCAAGTAAAAAAGTCTAAAGGCTGTGGAGCCGTCTTGTCTGTAGGTTACTCTGTGGATAAGACGGTTCTTTTTACGTGTATTATTTTAGTGATATGTAACGGTATTTAACTTTATTTACATTTAGAGGTGTACATTAACAATAATGTTTTTTTAAAGAATTTTCCTAAATAGTTACATAAAAGCTGGAAAAAAACCGATGTAAATAATAGATATAAAGTCCTAGTCAGCTTTGCTGTTCAGGCTGATCTACTATCAAGGGAGGGCATAGGCTAATGAAATGGCTAGACATACGAAGCAGTATATTTAATCGAAAGACCTTACGGAGTAGACTGATGTTTCTCATTATTGTTGTGCTAATTTTACAGGGGGTTCTCATCGGTTACTCCTCCTACTACATCTCGAAGTGGCAATTGGAACAAAAATTAGAAGAAACAGCCGAGTCTAACGTAAGCTTATTAAATCAAGCAATTGATCAGATTATTCAATTAGAGGTTGCTAATCTTGATACTCTGGTCCTACAAATTACCTCTAGTCAAATCGATGAACAGAGCCCTGAGCTTCGAAAAATAATGGAGGACTTTGCAAAACAACATCCTGAAATCGAAATCGTAACAGTTGGGAATCAAAATGGTGCATGGATGAAGGCGCCTAATCCAGGCAAACAAGAGTACGATCCGCGTACGCGAGATTGGTATAAACAAGTCATGCAAGATCCAAGTGTCATCTCCATCCATAATCCAGTTGTTTCTATGACGACGAAAAATTACATATTGAATATCGGGAAAGCGCTTCCGGATGGACAAGGTGCTGTAAGTATTAGTTTAAGTATTAATAAGCTTCACGAGTTAGTGGGGGGTGTGAAATTTGGTTCAGAAGGGTATGCGTACTTGTTAGATCGTACGAACAAGTTCATGTCGCATCCTACACAACCCATGGGAAAACAGGTAGAAGGTGAACAATACGACTACATACAAAAAACAGATAAGGGCTGGATCAGCTATGACTCCCCTGAGAATGGTAAAAAATTAAAAGCTTTGTTTGAAACCAACCCTTCAACAGGCTGGAAGATCGCAGGGGTACTTTCTAATGAAGAATACGCAAAGGCTTCTGCTCCCATTCTGAATCAAACAGCATTTATTTTAGTGGTCTTTCTTGTAGCCGCTTCGATCTTAATATTTATTTGGACTAGTAAAATTACAAAACCATTAGAACTACTGGCTATCTCTGCAAAACGAGTAAGCGATGGTTATTTAGACGAAAAAGTGAATATCAATCAGAACGATGAAATTGGTCAATTAGCTACCAACTTTAATGAAATGGTAGATTCCCTGAAAGGTATTGTCACAGAGATGATGGAGACGTCCACTCAGTTGGCGGCGTCAAGTCAACAAATGACAGCTAGTACGCTGCAAAATTCTAAAGCGGTTGAATACGTCACCGAGCTAATAGAGGAGTCGGCAAACGGATCAAAGGCACAAGCAGTGGCTACATCAGAAAGCGCTCGGACAATGGAAGAAATGTCATCGGGTATTTTTAAAATCGCTGAGTCAGCAAATGCCATTGTAGATTCATCAGCCAAAACCTCAGAGGATGTACAGAATGGTAATCAAAAAGTAATAGTAGTGACAGAACAAATGGAAGCAATTCGTCAATCTGTAGAAGAATCGGCGAGTATCATGGAACAATTACAAAAACATAGTGGACAAATATCTGAGATGAGTACAGCAATCGTTGACATCGCGGAGCAGACGAACCTCCTATCATTAAATGCAGCGATTGAAGCAGCGCGAGCAGGGGAGCAGGGAAGAGGCTTTGCTGTTGTTGCGAATGAGGTAAGAAAGCTAGCAGATCAATCCAAACAAACGGCAGATCGCATCCAAGAGATTATCATTCAGGTAACGAGCTTGACCCAGAATGCATCAGAAGTCATGAAAAGGAAAGTTCATGCAGATGTCCAAAAGGGGATTGTCGTTACAACAGAAGCTAGAGAAGCTTTTACTAATATTCAAGCATCGACACAGCATATTGTTGAGCAAATTCATGATGTATCGGCCATTACCGAACAAATGTCGGCAAGTGCACAAGAGGTCTCTGCCTCTATGCGTGAGATCGCACAGATTGCTCAGGGCATGGCAGCCTCTTCGCAGAGTGTTACCGGGGCATCTGAGGAACAGCTAGCATCTATGGAAGAGATTACTTCATCTTCAACTGCGTTGACTCAGATGGCAGAAGGAATGCGGCGCTCTGTTGAAAGATTTAAGGTCAAGGAATAAGAGACGAGTAGAAAAGGTATAGGAATATGATTACATGCCTACTTAGCAGAAAGAAAGTTCTGTTAGGTGGGCTTTTTTTATCTGGTATCATTGATGTTATAGGCCAATATTTTAGTCTGTTAGCTACATGTAAGTGATCGATGAGATATGTATTTGTTTCAAGACTTTTCTATTTCTTGAGACTAAGGAACTTTGACGAGGTGAATCATGGCTTTAATTATAGTCGCGAATAGAATTTTTTGTTCGGGGAAATACGGGATATTAATAGGAAATGGAAAATACGGTTTAAGGTAGATTCTTTAAAGTTTATTTTGATAAGTAATATATGATTTAGTAATGTAGAGACGTATCTTCATTACTAAATATATACCTAGAGTATAATGTGAAAAGCGGACGAAACCACGAAACCAGAGCTTTTAGTAGGTGTGGTAGATATTCACAGTGGAATGAAAATCTCGCTTTTCGATACTAGCGATATATGATAAGCTTAGGAAAAAATTCACAAAAAAAAGCAGAAAAACTTTTATTTAACTATTGAAACTTAAGTAAAAATGAGTTATACTTATTTTTGTCAATGAGTAATGCTTATATATGTTATACATAACTTTTTAAGCATAAGGGGCCCTTAGCTCAGTTGGTCAGAGCGGTCGGCTCATAACCGATTGGTCGTAGGTTCGAGTCCTACAGGGCCCACCATATACATATTTCATTCCCAGAAAAAATTTGATCCGGTAGCTCAGCTGGGAGAGCACCATCTTGACAGGGTGGGGGTCGCTGGTTCGAACCCAGTCCGGATCACCATAAAATAAGCGCTAAAACCCTTGAGAAATCAGGGGTTTTTCTTATTTCATCTATTCCCACCCTGACAACATAATCCCTCTTAACCGCCGCTTGACAACATTTTGACAACCTTTATTTAACTAAAGTGTTTTAGGTCGCTTTTGTTTCATCATTTTTTCAAAGTTGTCAGCTGCATCTTTTTGCATATCTGGCATGACATGACTATAAACGTCCATTGTGATACCAACTCGACTATGACCTAATCGTTCAGATACTACTTTTGGATGCTCTCCCAGTTGTAAAAGCATTGTTGCGTGAGTATGTCGTAAATCATGAAATCGTATAGGCGGCAATCCGCATCCTTTGATTAAACGTTCATAATGTCTCAGGAGATTGCGAGGGTCTTGTGGTCTTCCGTCATCATAAGCAACAATCAAATCAAAATCTTGATACCCCTCGCCATATTGTAGCTTGTTTTTATTTTGTCTTGCCTTATGAGCCTTTAACTCATCTATCACAAAGTTAGGTATGGAAATTCTTCTTTTTGCGCTTTTAGTTTTAGGCTCTTGAAAAGTAATTCCTTGTTTAGCAGGTCGGTATAATGTTTGTTGAATGCTTATTTTTGCTTGTTCGAAATCAACGTCCTTCCATCTAAGACCAAGTATCTCCCCGCGTCTCATTCCTGTATATATTGCTAAAACAAAAGCAATAAGGTATTTGTCTTTCCTGGCATAATCTAAGAACTCATTTGCTTGTTCGGGGCTCCATGTAACAATTTCTTTTTGCTCTAGCCGAGGCGGGTCAACATTGTCCATAACATTTTTTGAAATCAGTTGCCATTTCACTGCTTGATTCAATGCTTTTTTTAGTACAGAGTGAAGATATTTAATATAGTCAGCAGAGAGATTTTCTTTTTGAAGATCAGAGAGATATTTAGTCACCTTAATAGGGGTTAACTTATCTAAATCAATCGTACCAAGAACAGGTTTAATGCGACTATTTACAGCTATTTCATGGTTAGCATAAGTAGATGAGCGAAGTTTATTTTTTGCGTAGTTCTCCAGCCAAAATTCCAGATAGCTTCCTAGAGATTGTTTCTTAGAAATAGTTAAATCACCATTTTCATATTTCGTGATCATTTCCGCACAAGCTGCTTCGGCTTCTTTTTTTGTTTTAAATCCGGATTTAGTAATCTGTTTTCGTTTTCCAGTTTCCGAATCAACTCCTAAAGAAATGGCAAATGACCACTTGCTTCCTCGTTTCCTGAAATGCCCCTTCAAAATCTAACTCCCCCTTTTTGAAAAATCAAAAAAAACAATGTAGGCGTATCAAGTCAGATACGCCTATTCATTTTTGTCTGGAACATGCTCGATAATGTCCTCAATCTTGCAATCCAAATGAGTACAGATTTTATCAAGTACTTCTAGTGCTACATATTCGTCCTTGCCCATCTTTGCAACGGTGGAGGCAGAGAGGAAATCCCTTAAATCTCCTTTTTTAATGCCACGGTCAATCATCATCTTAAAAAGCGGCTTATAGGTGAAAGGCAATTTATTAACACCCCCTTTAAAAGGTTTTAAAACCTTTTAAAGTATTCTAAAACAATATTTTGAGTTTGTACATGTTTTTTTGATTTCGCAAACATTTATATTGACATTTCATACTTCGCAGAGATATCATTTGTATTGTGATATAAAAGTATGAGAAATCAAACAAAAGGTTGTGATCGCATTGCTTACTTCTGATAAAATTATTGAGATGGCTAAGCATAGTCATTTCAAATCAAAGGTTCAGCTACGAGAATCAATTCAAGAGCATCTTATGTCTCTTAAAGAGAAATTAGCTCCTTCAACGTTGAGAGTGTTAGATGTAATTAGAAAGCGTTCAATGAACTCCTCACAGGGAACCCTAGGTGTTGCCTATCTCTTAATTGATTCTATATGTAAGATGGCTAAAACGAGCCGTGCGAGCGTTGAAAGAGGCATAAGAAAGCTAGAGCAGGTGGGGATTATCAAACGTATTGCCACAGCTAGAAAAACGGGGCTTCAGGGCGCTAATATGTTTGTCTTTTTACCCTCAAATGACGGGGTTAGATGGAGCGAAAAGATCAACAGTATCAAGCTCAGAGGCTGGCAAAGGCAAGTCTGATACAGGTTTTCTTAATACTCCTAAAAACCAAAAAGAAAAGACCAAAGATAACGTTAAAATAACACGGCTGGAAAAGGATTTCTCAGTTACTCCAAGCTACATCCCGAGAGATTTTGTTAAGGCAATTAAACCAGCATTCCCTCATGGGGCAGTTATAAAGCAGTTTTGGAGTAGAGTAGTGATGTTTAAGCGCATAACAGGCTGGGAAAGAAACGAGAATGTCATGCCTGTTGCCTTAGATGCTTGGGAATACACGAAAAATGAGTATAAACGGGACCAGAAGGAATGGGGGGTAGATAGATTTTTGAAATGCTTCTACGGTACGATGAAGAGGATCGAGGAGAAGAGAACCAAAGAGCTGGTTGCTCAGTGGGCGTAAAAAAGTTATATACTAAATATTCCATTTACTGCTATAATTCACCTTAATACAATAGTTCGGCTCTCAAGGGTAGTCGGCTCACTCTCTTTTATCCCAACAGGGAAGGGGGTGAGAGTATGACGGTATACGAGGCAATTTCATTAATGATAGCGTTTGGATTGTTAATCGTTGCCATACTGTCTTTTCCAAAACGGAAATAGACTTCCCTTGACCTGACCAGTTGGGGAAGTCTATTTTCTAATAGTACTTTGAGCCGACCCTTAGCAGGGACAGACTATTGTATCGACCGTAGGTGTTGGAGCACCTGCGGTCTTTTTATTATACGTATTTACGTTTAGTTTAACACAGAATAGGGCTAAACTAAACTAAATTATTGCTTTTTTAACAAAAAGTTATACAATGGGTGCCATGTATAAGTAAAGGTAAAATCGTTTCGGGTTAATGGTTTGAATTAAATCAAACAAAAACACAATAAATCAATCCAATTAGCGTCAGAATATGGAATTTAACAAATAACTATTCCAAAATTTTCATGGATAGGTCTAGCTTAGAAAGTTAAATTTTGTTAAGATAAAGAAAAATTTAGTGAAAATAAAAAGCAAGCCAACATGCCTGACTGGATTCGCCAATCTAGTCAGGTCTGACCACCGACCACAACTCGGTGAACAGAAGCACTTTTCGTACCCGTCAGCTTACTTGCTATCCATTGTAGCGAGTTTTCAAATTTTTGTCATTAGTTATTATTCAGCTACTGGCAAAAGTGAACTGTGACCCGTAAGATGGACACTTTGAAAAAAGTGACCTTCTTACGGGTCTTTTGTGTTTTAATCAACTTATTAAAATAAAGCGAGGAAAGAATTGTGGGAAAAACAGTTTTCACGGAACAAGAAATGAAATATCTTGAAGCTAACCCTTATGTTCAGCATGTAACGTACAAAAGTATTACTTATGCACCAGCATTTAAGGTAGCAGCTGTCAAAGCGTATCAAGAGGGGCAAACACCTATGGAAATTTTTTGTGGTGCTGGTTTTGACATAGACGTTGTTGGTCATGACAAACCAAAAACATGCTTAAAACGTTGGCGTAATGTGTATCAAATTCATGGAGAGATCGGCCTTTTAGAAGAACAACGTGGAAAGAAAAGTACGAATAGACCCTCGACAACGGAGTTGTCCGTAGAGGAGAAAAGCTTAAACGAGCTGAGGCACGTATCAAGTTTTTAGAGGCGGAGAACGACTTTTTAAAAAAGCTCGACGCGCTCGAAAAGCAGAAGTTGCAGAGGTAACGTTATCCCCCTCCGAGCGCTATCAAATCATTAATCGCACCATACGTCAGTACAATTTGCGTGATGTAACACGATATCTTTGTAAACTTGCATGTGTTAGTGCGAGTGGCTATTACCGTTGGCTTCGTGCGGAGAAAATTCGACAGTTACGAGAGGATGCGGACGAGCATGACATTAAACTTATCAAGAAGCACTTTGACGCTCTTCATGGTAAAGCAGGAGCATTAGTTATTAAGATGCGACTTGAGCGTGAAAGTGGAGTGATCATGAATCATAAAAAGATTCGTCGATTGATGCGAAAGTATAAACTTGTTGCTACCATTCGCCAAGCCAATCCCTATAGAAAATTAGCTAAGGCAACACAAGAGTACCAAACATGTCCCAACCTGTTGCAACGTCAGTTTGATCAGGGAGAACCTGAAAAAGTGCTGCTCACCGATATTACGTATATGTATTACGGTAATGGTCAATGTGCCTACCTGTCGGTAGTCAAGGATGGGGCAACAAAACAGATTTTAGCTCACTATCTTTCTTCATCTTTAAAGCTTCCATTGGTGAGGATTACTTTGAAACGACTGTTCCAACGGCTAGATGGCAACATTCACCCCGAAGCCATTCTACACTCAGACCAAGGTTTGCATTATACCCACTTTAAAACCCGTCGCTTAATCAAGAAAGCAGGCTTTAGGCAGTCCATGTCCCGTAAGGGAAACTGTTGGGATAATGCTTCAATGGAAACCTTTTTTGGTCATATGAAAGACGATTTGGAATATAAGACATGTCAAACGATACAAGAGTTGAGGGATCGAGTAGACAGTTACATTGATTATTACAATTCTGAACGTTACCAGTGGTCATTAAAAAAGATGACCCCTGATGAATTCAGAAGTCATCTTTTAGCTGCCTAGTTAGGTATTCTTTTAAAACTGTCTACAAATAGGGTCACAGTTCATTAAACCGTTGGAGGGCTTTTTTTATTGGTAAACATGTAATTTTACCCATTGCATAATCTCTTCATGATCTAATAAAACAAGAACACACATTCGTATTTAAGGAGATGTTTTCATGGCTAGCAAAATTTTTGATCCACTTGTAACGAAATTCATCTTGCCAGAGCATGTAGAGATGTTACGCCAGCTTCACGAGAATAAGAAACTGATCGAGAAGACCGATTATAAGGATGAGCTAGCCGAGTTTTGTTACAGGATATCTGACTCACGTCAGTATGACTATGCCCTTACAATTAGCTGGTGGAAAGAGACAAAAGAGGGTAGAGGAGTAATTGAATCAGCTTGGGGATGAGTGGAGAAGTTTGATTCAACGTTTAAACAGATCAAGTTAAAGAATGATGAGGATTTCTGGTGGATACCTGTAGAGGATGTAGTGAGTGTGGAACCTAAGTAGAGTATCTTACTATAGATACATTTAATGAAAGAGAAATAGGAATATTACCATAATAAATACTTAAATGTTAAAAAATAAAAATATAAACTAAAAAAACATTTACAAGAAATTATTGTAAATGATATAATTCCAAATGCTAGAAATTGCACTTATTTTTCAGGAGGTAAGTAATGAGTAAAAAGTCCCTGATTTCAGTAACTGTAGCAAGTGTATTATGTTTGAATGCGGTTACACCAGCTTTAGCCGCGGTAGAAAATGTTAACGCTAAGAAAAATATTACCATCGAGCAAGAAGTTTTGGAAAAAATTTCAAACCAACTACAAGACTTTAAAAAAGCAAATGGTTCCGATGATGCTGTAGAGAAAGTTTTTACAGAAATGACTCCAGAGGCTCAGAAAGAATTTTTAGATTTTATTATAAGACAAAAAGAAAATGGTGATTCCGAATTATTTAATTATCATGAAAAAGTTTTTGGAGAAATAACACAGGAGAAAATTGATAAAAAGCGTGTAAAAAGAATGGCTAAAGCAAGCTCTAAAGACGGCCCAATAGATGTATTATCCTATGAGTTGAAAAAATTAGACCTGCCTACGCCAGCCTATTATGCATTTCTTGGAATTGGTGTTAGTATTTCAGCTGCAGCTGCAGATGGACCATTACCTATTGGTGACATCATTGGTATTATTATTGCGGCAGGATCAGGAGCAGTAATTGCATGGTATTGGGACGATATTTCTGATCAATTTGATGATATTGTAAGAGCGTTTAGAAAAGCATTTAATACTATGAAAGGTAAAATTGAAGAGGCTTTCGATTATCTGTATGCTGAAGTAATAATTCACTACGCTGATATTCCTAAGAGATTACTAGGTACAGATTCTGATGGTAATGTAATTGTTGATCTAGATGTATTTACTGATAGAATTGATGGAAGAGAGCGTAGGGAACCAAAGACTGGTTGGACTATAGACAAAGATAAAGGAAGTAAACCTCATGGTGGGAGTGCTTGGAAACTAAAAAATTTCAAAGGAAAACGTGTTGCTACTTTGGATAAAAAAGGAAAAATACTTAGGGAGTAGATTCAAATGAATATTGAGTCAATTATTAATGGACTATGGGATTATAAGTGGGATATTTCGACAGACCCTAGTAAAGATTTAGAGGCTAGTACCTTGTTGCTAGAAAATGATGAACTAGTGTTTTCAAGATTCCCTACCGATATTTATACGCTAGATAGATATCCTTTCCAGATTGTTGATAATAGAAAATTTGAAGAAAGTAATATTTTTTATGAAAAAAGTCTTGAAAATAAAAATTTAGCTGACATTTATAAGAAAGAAGAGGAAAAATTTATACGGGTGTTTCAAATATTGTGGTCAAATAGTTCGGTTTATGTTGAAACTACGCTTCAATATAAAAATATCGAGTCTATAATTGCTGCGGTTTCAGATGAGGCAAAAATAAATCGTATACGTGATCTTCATAAACAACTTAGTAGTAGGAATGAAAACATGTTAGAAATACAAGATTTTATTGATCTTCAATTACTACTTGAATTGGGATTAAGAGAACAGGTTTCCTCTGTATTTATATTTGAAACAATAAAGTTATGTATTTGGTCAAATTATGATTTAAATATGCCCGTTTATTCTGGAAGTAAGTCCAACACAGAGTTATTGCGCTTAATTTGTACTACCGAAGGTTTGTATTTACGTTAAAATCTATTTAGGAATAGTATACAAAAAAACCGCCAAGGTGATTGGTGGTTTTTTTATCACTGACCTACATTTCCTCGCTAAAGCTAGGAGCTAGTGCAAATGTAGGCTGTTTATACGGGAACAGGATACAGAAAACCCTCCAACTTGGAGGGTCCTAGTAAGATTCAAGCATTATATGTAGATGCACTAAGAATTAATATGGTTTGTAAAAATCAACGAAAAATACAATGAATGCGATAGAAGTAACCGAGAAGAAAACGTCCCCTACACAGAACTGTTTTTTGAGTTGCTTTTTGAAGAAAGGCAATAGGCCAATCGAATAACGTTGAGAAATGAATAACAATCCAAAAACGCAGAAAAAGGTACCTATCACGGACACTGTATTCAAAAACATATCCACAGGTTATCATCCTTTCTTCTGTTTCGTGTGAATTTGAGCCAATACATTTCATAGTATATACCAAATAATTATTTTTCAGAAGTGATATTTTGCCTATTATCTGATTCTACAGCTTTTAGAAGCTTGACCAGTTCATCAGGAGCTTTAACATCCAAATGATCCATGTATTTTTTTAACAATAAATCTTGTTGTTCACGAGCTTGTTTTTTATCAAGGAATTCCGATACCTCACGAATAGCGCCATTTAACTTAATTTCAATTGAAGCCATTTTAGTAGATTCAGACAATGGTATTGTGACACCGCCCCCTACAGCGGCTACTATTAGAAAACCGATAATACTGACTATTAACATTTTTCCACCAAAGGTTATCTTGCCTGGTGATTGTACGTTAACCTTTATCTCTACATCTTCAAGGCTAATGTTGAAGCCTTTAGACTCTTTGCTAAATTCCTCAACAAGGTCAATAATCTCACTTCCCATACGGTAGAAATCAGGCATTGGTATTTTGCCTTCTTTCTTAACTTCAAGTACTAAATGAGCTTGATCATCTCTAATGAAAAAAGAGTGAATCAAACGTTCAATAGAATCAGCATAGTTATTGGCTTCGGAAATTGTATGCTGAGCGTGTTGTAGGAGTTGAAACAAATCTTTTTCAACATCCACTTTATTCACGGTGTTCAACCATTTTACGCGTCTTCTTTTTTGATATGGGCACAGGCGTGAATTTTCTTTGAGTTGTTGTTCAGTCACAATTCCTATGTAGGGTGGATCATCAGTGACTTCACCAATTGCTAACTCATTTGAGGAAGGGCCTGTAATAACTACAGCGTCACCAGGTTTAATCAGTTGATGGAAAATACGTAGCATGTTTGCGCTTCGTTTAGAGTTTTGTTTATCTGGATACTCGCTTTTTACTTTACGAGTAAGATCATCTGGTGACAGTGATTCGATATCTTCAAACGTAATTGCATCCCAATTAATTGCAATGAAACCACCAGACTTGTAGTTTTTATAGTATCTACCACCATGTGTTCTAATACCAATATTGTTTCTTTTGCGGGATAACAGGTATAGAATTAAGAACGTTCATTTATGGCACCTCACGAAGTGGATTTTATTACTATATTTTACACTATTCTACAATATCTTTTAAGAATAGAACAGTATTAATATGAGTCGATAGAACTACGAGAGCAGGAGTCTAGTATTTGCAAATAAAAAACCAAAAGAACGGCAATATCCTTTCAGGATAAGCCATTTTATATTTTAAAAGGTTGCCTACAATTATTTATAATCTACACGATAAAGGATTCGACAAAGCTGACATGTAATAACGTAATAATGATTTCTGGTGGATACCTGTAGAGGATGTAGTGAGTGTAGAGAATAAATAATACTTCTATGCTTTAAAAATGAAAACTTAAAAAGCCTTGCATTAATCGCAAGGCTTAATGCTTTTATAGTAGCTCAATATAATGCTTTGCTTCCTGAGTTGTTAATTTAAGTTTATCTTGGACTAGCTTTATTGCCCCAGCCTTTTCCCCACGCAAAATTAACGATCGAACTTCTAAATCTAGTTGATTTTCAATAGATAATTTTCGAGAAATTTCTTTTAATCTTATATTGGTTATTTTTATTGAAGTGTACAGATTTTTAAACAAAATCAAAGTCACTATAAAAAGAGTAGTCGTCCAAATAATGATAGAAACACTATCCATACCATACCTCCTTAAAAAGTAAAAGTGAATCAGTTACGATCCACTTTACTATAATCTGGAAATTGACTCCAGTCTTTAATTGTATATGTGAAAAATCTAATTTTTATATCTATTTAATTTGTTGCAGATTCGAATCTATAGTCACAATCCTGTTTTGCTTTATAAGCTTGCCACACTTTGTACCCTGCTGTTACTGAGCCACCAAGACCTGTGACGATAGCGACAACTGCAGTAGATCCGAGGGTTGCTGGAGCTGCTACAAGCTCGGCTATCACAGCGGCTGTCGTAGCACCAAGTACAGCGTATGCTTCTTTTTGGTAAGATTCCATTGTATCCACGGCATTTCTAAAGTCGACTAAATCGGATTTATTAGAGGAGTTTTCCTTTACTGTTGAACTTTTATCGGGAGTATATATTTTCCACTTAAAGGTTTTTTCGTATCTGGTTATTTTATAGCCATACCCCCACCAGTCGTCTTCTGCTTCTGCAATAACTTTATCTTTAGCTGTCGCGTCTAGGTTAAATTCACTTTTACTAGACTTAAAATGGTTGGAAGGTTGTATTTTAACAGCTTTTTTTCCTTCTTCTTCTATTGTTATCTCATTGTTGACTTTATCATAAATAGCAATTGTGATTTCGTCTCCAGATGTTACTTTGACTTTACGAAACTCTTCATTATCTTCTAAAATCTCAGAAGTAATTTTTTTACCGTCTATGACGATTGATTCAACTGATTTGGTTTGTTGCATTTGCTTAACGTTATTGGTTTCAGATGCATGTGCTATATTCTGAGAGAACAGCATTGCAGTACATAATACGGTTGGAATCAAGATTTTTTTCAAAGTGAAACCTCCTAAATATTTGAAATTGTAGCCACAAATACTATTATATTACATAATTACATATATTTACAAATTGATCATTTAAAAAGTATTTATCGACAAAACCTTTATTTACTCGTCAAAGGATTCGACAAGCCTGATACGGAATAACGGAATAACGGAATAACGGAATAGCGGAGGGATGAGGTTATGATGAAAAGCAGATTGAAGGTGATCTTGGCTGAACGTAATTTGACACAACAAGAGTTAAAAATGAAAATGAAATACCCTGTTGCGAATTCTACTTTAAGCAATATTGTAAACGGGACGATCCCTAAATTAGAGACAGCATCAGATATAGCTCAAGCCTTAGCGATGAAAGTTGAGGATATATGGGTATTTGAATAAGAGTAGCATTCACAAAATAAATTTAAGGTGGACAGGAAATATTTAGTTCGAATGGGAATACACTGTACCATCAAGATTAAGGAGCTGGTGCAGATGTGGATCGTCCACCAACGTATGGCAGAGCTTTGGTTTATCAATAAGACAAGGGAGCTTACTGATTCGGAAATGACAGAAATGAGTCATTGCTTGAGTGCAAACGCTAAAAGAGCTTGGAAGATTGCAAAACTCAAAAACTTATCTTTGATCGCCAGTATGACGAATGATACGGACTGGCAGCACGAGCTATGTTCAAGGATAGAGAAGATAGAGGGGTGAACAAGAAAGTCATCCCTATAGAAAGGGACTGACAACATTGACAACCAAATTGACAACGCACTTAAATAAATCAGGTAAATTTAAATCATCTTAATTACACATAAACCGCACTACAGTAAGGTTAATGCACTTAAATTAACTAGCGTAAAGGCGTTTGACCAAATTGACAGGGTGGGGGTCGCTGGTTCGAACCCAGTCCGGATCACCATAACAGAAACGTTAAAATCCTTGATTATCAAGGCTTTTTTTGATGTGACAGAGTTGTTTAATTTACTAGTACAGGCTCTAAAATACCTGGCAATCAGGGATAGGTTGACTTGGAGACGGATTGGGGACGAAACTTTTTTTGGCTTTTTTTTTGTTTTCTAAAATTCGAGTAATGCATTTTTGGGGACCGATATATTTTGGAGTTTATATCCTGATCTGAAGGCATGCGTTTCTGCTTTCAATTATTCTTAAATTTTCAGATGAGTTAGTATTTAGCACAAGTTATCAAAAATACTTTCTGTTGGAAGTGTAAGATTAATATAAAAGAGGTGTTGGCGAATGGATTACTTTGAAAGAATTCAAAACTCAATTGAATTCATCGAAAAGAATCTACAAGAGGAATTAAATATTACTGAAATTTCCTCGAAATCTTGTTTTTCAGCGTTTCATTTCCAACGAATTTTTCAAGCGATTACAGGTTTTTCTGTACAGGAGTATATAAGAAGCAGAAGACTTTCCGAAGCTGCTATATTACTGAAGGAAACAAGAAAGAATATTTTAGAAATAGCATTTTTTTTTCAATATGGCTCCCAAGAAGCATTTACTCGAGCATTTGTAAACTATTTTGGTTTGACCCCAGCTAAATATCGAAAAGAGCGAACTATTATAAAACAACAACAAAAAATTAACTTTTTGGATTATAAAAATAAGACGAAAGGAAATCTAGTTATGAACAAACCTGAAGTTGTTGTTTTAAACAAGAAACTTATTATTGGTTATGAGTACAAAACCAATTTAAATAACGAAAAATATTTTGAGGAAATCCCTGTGTTTTATATTGATTTTGGAAGGAATGAATATTATTGTCGGATATCGAAGAAAATTTCACCTAATATGTCATATGGTATATCGGCTAATTTTGATGATGAAGGTCATTTTTCTTTTATTGTTGGTGAAGAAGTTAAGGAAATTAATTCAGAATTAGAAAATGGATTTGTGAATTTTGAAATTCCAGAGGGTAAATATGCTAGATTCAAGGTCAATGGAACTACTGATTTAGTTCAAAGTACTAGAAGATATATTTATGGTACATGGCTACTGAACTCTAAATACGAGAGAAGAGATGGACCAGATTTTGAGATTACCGATGTCTTAAACTCAACACTTCCAAATGAAATGAAAATGAAAATATATATACCAATCAAATAATAATGTAGAGAGGGGAGAATAAAATGAACCTTGGAAAGATTTTTGAGGATTTTCCAGTATTGGAGTCTGTACATTTCGTATTGAAAAAAATAGAAGAGGTACATTTACATGAAGTATATAAAATCTACGACAATGACAAAGTATTTAAATATTGTGGGATTATTCCTAAGCATAATTTACAAACTGTAAGAAAGATGATTGATCATTTTGATAGGGATTATCATAAAAAAAGCAGAATCAAATGTGGGATTTTTCAAAAAAGTGAATGTAATAAGTTGGTTGGAATTATTGAATGTATGGATTTTAATCAAAAAGTGAACATGGTATCTATTGGTTACTTTTTGGCAGAGGAATATTGGAGAAAAGGCATTGCAACTGAATCTATTGGGGAGTTAGTAAAATTTTTATTTGAAGAAGCTGATGTTAATAGGATCCAAGCAGAGATCATGCCTGCAAACCAGATTTCAAAGAAAGTCATCTTAAAAAACGGATTTATAAAAGAAGGATTATTAAGACAAGCTTCTTTATGGTCTGGTAAAGGAGTAGTTGATTTAGAAATATACGGCTTACTTAAGGAAGACTACACCAACAATATATACATAAGTAATGAATGATGGGTAGATAGCGGACTATTTAACGAACAAAAAATTGAAAGCTAAGCATCAGATTAGGGAAAAAAATAAACTTGTCGTAAAAAACAGGATTTAATTTAGCATGGACAAAACAAATTAGCTCTTTGATGAAAAAACGTTGGAGGACTAATTTGTTGAGCATTAGCACTTATCTAACCTGTAATTTTACCTATTGCATAATCTTCTCATCATCTAATGAAATAAGAACACGCATTTGGATGAAATCTCAACTGGTCAAGAACAAGGAAGGAAATTACAGCTACAGTATGGTGTTGACTGTAGAACAATGGGAACAAATCCTAAAAATCATTACGATAAATACCCACCGGATTCAGTTGCAAGATAAGGATGTCAACTCGAAAGTACCAATTCAATTGGAAGCCAAATAGCAATCAGCAAGTACCTAAAGCATCGCTTTACTTCCGAGGTGATGCTTTAGCATTATGGGATGTCCAGCCCAAAAGCTGAAGTTTCCATTTTTGATGGAAGATTCATATGGAATGTATTTTCTGCGTGAACAGGGACAATACCAGTACTGCTAGGATTAACCAAGCGAGGTTTTGTATCGAACCGAAAGCTCATGTTCCTACGTGATCTATGTTGTAGGTGAGATGGGCTTTAATATTTATAATTACAAAATTCCTCTAGGAAGACCTAGAGGGTTAAAGTTATTTAAACAACTATAATAATTCCCAAACATGAGACAACCCTCCTTCGTAACGTTGAAGGTTTTTTTAGATAGGTTATAAGTTCACTATGCTGTATAAGTAAGTGATAGTATCATAAGCTGGGAGATACCATAATCCATCGTGAGCATATACTCCAATGGGACGTATGTATTTTGTGGTGTTACCTGATTTCGATTCATACTGAATACGCACATTCTTATTTGCAATCGATGCTTCTAGCACATCAGTTAGATATGGTGCTTCTATGCTTCTTTTTGGATTCCAAAAAGCGATATAAGAGCGCATTTTATCTACTTTTAATTTCGAATCACTTAAAAGCGAATGATATAACTTATGTGCAACAGAATTAATTTCAGTATCAAACGGAAGATTACGATAGTAACGTAAAGATTGAAAAGCAAAAAAGATTGAAACGGCCTCTTCCTCTGTAAATAAAATAGGCGGAAGAATTCGATCCTTTAATACGGTATATCCACCGTTTCGTCCTTGCTCTGCATATATCGGTAGCCCCATATCACTTAAATCCAACAAATATCTATGAATGGTTCGAACTGATATGTTAAATTCGTCAGCTAATTCTTGCGCTGTAAACTTTCTTTTGGTAGTCACAAACATGAGGATATCTAATAAGCGTTTTGCCTTTGACATATTTCTCACCTTCTTGTTTTAAGTGTCAGTAACTGTCATGTTTTAAGGCTAGTATAATACATACCTTATTGTTTCATCGATAAGGGACATTCTCAATAAAAAGGGGGACTAAATATGTCAAGGGAAATTGTTTTGTATATTGCAGCGAGTTTAGATGGTTTTATTGCTAAGGAAGATGAGGATTTACAATGGCTATTTGAAACAGAGGGGGAAGGTGACAATGGCTATTTGGAGATGTATCAATTTATTGATACAGCGATTATGGGGAAAAAAACCTATGATTATGTAAAAGGAATAACAGAAGTGTTTCCGTATTCTGATAAAAAGTGTTATGTGTTTTCCACCTCGGAACAAGGCTCAAATGAAGATGTAGAATTTGTAAACGAAGAAGTAATACATTTCACCAAAAAGCTAAAGGAACAAGAAGGGTCTAAAATATGGATGGTCGGTGGAGCTGCTATACTGGATGCTTTTATGAAAGAAAATCTTATTGATGAATTCATTATTACAGTGACACCTCATATATTGGGCTCTGGTATCCCTTTATTTAAAGAAAATAATCCACAAATAGATTTAATTTTACAGGGAACAAAATGTTTTGGGCAATTTGTACAACTCCATTATAAGGTGAAAACAGTATCACCAAGCATTACATGTAAAATAACGATGCATTGCATGTGGAAACAAGAATACCAGAAAACTCCCTCTTTCGGTTTGTGGCCCGTTAGAGGGAGTTTTCCGTAATGGTTGGTAAACATGTAAAGAACAACATGTCACTAGCCACGACTATGCTCAACAATCCATCAGGATGCTGGACAGTCATGTTTTTTCCTGTTGGAACCTGTCTAGGCTCTCTCATAAATTTATAACCATTTTCTTTAAAAGACGTTGCAAATTCATCCAGAGAATCTACAACAAAGGTAGCTATTGTAGGTAATAAGATTCATTACATTGTATCGATTGGATACTTTTACAATAATTAGTTTTAAGAGAAAGTCACTTTAAAAGGAACCAGAAACACCCAGCAAGAGAAAAAGCTAGAGTAACCAAACAAGCTATACATCAAACTACTTTACCATATGTTTCCTCAAACTAATGATAGCACACGAAGAACTAACCCTAATACCGATGTTCTTTTTACCAGAAGGATGAGGAAACTCTGTGATTTTGTCATTGTACATGCTTGGGCTTTAAGATAAGAATGAAAAAGGAGGAATGAGCAAGCGGATCATAAAACTTTTCGACAACGAAATAGGCAAGCAGTGTGCAATAATGATACAAGAGGATTTGAATTTTGCCCGTCCGCAATGAGCTGTAAGAGATGGTTAAAAAGAGACATAATCGGAGAAATCAAGATTGATATTGATCGTTTGTTTAGGAGGTATGAAGAGTGAAAGCAATTACTATACATCAACCATGGGCTACGCTCATCGCCTTAGGGGAAAAGGAATTCGAAACGCGGAGTTGGCGCACGAAATATCGTGGAGAATTAGCAATCCATGCCGGCAAGAAGGTGGATAAGGAAGCATGTCAGCAGGAACCTTTTCGATCCGTTTTAGCCAAATATGGATTAACCGCAGATAATCTTCCAACTGGAGCTATCGTTGCGACATGCCTGCTTACAGAGTGCTTGCAAGTGCATGCACATGCCGGGTTTTACGCTGTCGCTGGAGATTCAAACCACCAGATAGAGGGAAATGAATACGCTTTTGGATGGTATGAACTAGGACGATTCGCTTGGAAATTGACTAACGTAAAGCAAGTAGAATTAATCTCAGCGAGAGGAAAACAAGGATTATGGAATTGGAATAAATAAAAAAGCTCCCTTTTAATTGTGAAGTGCTCCCCCTGAAGTTCATCGGATAACCTCGGGGCTTTTTCCCATGTCTACTTTAAGGGGTGCACTTCAGTTATCCGTTCGAGGGATTTTCCTAAATAATATAGTTTTAATATTGGAATCTATAACTGTATCCCCTTCTGATATTTCTTGTTCTGACGAATTCGAATAGAGTTTATTTATTAGAAAAATCTTTCGTAGTCCCTCTAATTATTCCGACTTCACCAGAAACATATGTACCTTTATTTGGTTCCCCTTTTTTATTATACGCATATCCAAAACCATAAATGTTTCGATTAATATAGTATTGTTCCTCAAGCCTTTGTCTATACACAAATTATCAACTATAAAAATTCTTATATGGTATTTTTATATATCTTAGTGTCACAAACCGACAGCCTCAGGGTTTATACATAGTGAGAGGAGGCAAACAAGTGGACAAAGTAGAGCTAGAGAATCTGATCGCAGAGATCAAAAACGGTTCTCTTGATAAATTTGAAATCATCATTGATCATTTTCAACAGCCCATTTTTACCTACTGCTATCATATGCTCGGCCACAAACAAGAAGCAGAAGATGCTGTACAGGACGTTTTGTTTAGGGCATATAAGAATTTGGATCGGTATACGTATTCGCTTTCATTTTCTGCATGGCTGTACAAAATCGCCTATAACTATTGTGCGAAACAACTGAAGCGTAGGAAGCTAAATCGCTTGCTACCTTTTTTCTACAACAGGGATCAGGAAGGTCGAAACTATGTGGAGGAAAAAATCGATCACGATTATCTTGGCGAGCCGTTATCTAGCATTTGGAGAAGGCTATCCACGGAGGAGCGAACCCTTCTGATTCTGAGGGTGTTGGAGGGAAAGGATTATAAGGAGATTTCAGAATTGATGAACAAGAATCCCGCCACCTTACGCAAGCAATTTGAGCGGGCTTTGAAAAAATGTAAGCATTACTTTGTCAAAAAAGGAGGGGTGCTCGATGAAGGACAGAGATCCATATAAGCAAATTCAGGAACTGCTTACATCGCAGCCAGTCCCCAAAATTGATGTTAAGAAAAAGCTTATGAATGCGATATATGCAGATCAAAGACAGGAGGAAAAGAAAGTGAAAAAGAAATTAGGCCTATTGTTGACTGTAGGATTACTGGTAGGGGCATCATCCGTGTGGGCGGGCATCCAGACGATTGAACTGAAAAACGATAAGGGTGAAGTAGTCTACGAAGTCACAAAACTAGGTGAATATCAACAAGAACAAATGATGAAAAATTTGCAACCAGAGGTTAAGGAGAAACTCCAAAATCGATCTGAAGAGATTTACAGACAGCTTGATATTGGCGATAAAATTCTCACTGAAATGAAACCTGGATCGGCAGTTGCCATCTATTGGCCTATCACAGAACTTCAAAAGCAAAATCAGTTGAATCCACGTCCTGTTATTGACGTGAAGTCCAAACCATTCACCTTTACAACGTGGAAGAACATGGAGCAAAAAGTAGGGAATCTGTTTAAGTTACCTTCCGAGTTAGGTGACGGCTTTCATTTCACCGAGGGAGAAGCAATCTATTATCCGAGCAAGAAGTATAATGAAGAATTGATGAAAGCAGAACAAGAGAAAACGAAAAAAGAATATATAGTTCAAGAAATTCCGATAACAGATAAGCTTCGTAATGCCGAAGTTGAGTACAAAGGAGAAAAAGGAAGTGTATATGTGGACGTAAGTCTTGTAGAAGACGGAAAATCTAATGGAGGAACTTTTGCCAAGACTTTGGAAAAAGGAATGGTAGGGGATAATGAAGCGGTTTACTCCATCTTTACCTCGAAAAATGAGGACAGCACCCATAGCTTGGATTGGGTAAAAAATGGAACAAAGGTTGAATACTCTCTTAGAGCCAAGATGAATTTAGTTACTAAGGAAGAGTTGTTCAAAATGGCGAAACAGGTGAACCAGGCGAAGTAATAAGAGCAAAGCTCATAATCATCTAGTCTATGTCAGAGGGACTTGCTTATCATTTAGGGTTTGCAACACATAAAAAGTAGAAGAAAGGGCGAAACGTGTCGTTTCGTCTTTTTTCGTTGTATTTTGTAAGCAAAAAAATGTCGTAGGGTGAAGGAATATGTAGATGGAACGAGAACTTCTAATCAATAGGCTGGATTTACCAGTCATAACGAATCAAATAGAGGGGAACGAGGTTCTTGTTTTTACGTGTACATACCATTTTAATAGCTGTTTGTTTCCTGCTTTTACTAATACCTCAATCGTTTGCACAGGCGGCCACCCATGTGGAGGTAACTGTTGATCAACTAAATATTCGCAGTGCTCCAGGTACAACGAACCAGATTGTCGGAACCATCACCAGAGCTACACGGCTACCGATCCTTACAGAGAAAAATGATTGGATACAGGTGGTGAAGCTCGCTAATGGGAAAACAGGCTGGGTACTACATAAGTATGTCAAAAAGCTTGAAATTCCACAGGTGAAATATGTAAAGAGCAACGTAGACATGCTAAATGTCCGGGCTGAGCCGAATGCAACTGCACAAATATTGCAGATCATCGACCAAAACGGTGTATTTTTGCAAATAAAAAAACAAGGGGATTGGGCACAGATCAAGCTATCTGACAATGTCAGCGGCTGGGTAAATGCGCGTTTCTTGACGGAAACCACCGAACCAACCCCAAAACCGATTCCTAATCCAGTACCTGTATCAACACCAGTTCCATCCTTAGCATCTCCTGAACCGGTTGTTCCTTTACCATCTTTTGTTACAGAGAATGGGCAAGTGGCAGGTACAATTGTATTATCGGAAAGCTATGATGTTTATGTTGAGCCAAATGTTTTAAGCACAGTTATTGGTCAGCTACCTGTCAATACAACCATCAACCATTATGGATATACAAATGATTGGTACAAGATCAGCTTTAACGGCACAGACGCTTATATTTTCAAACCAGTGGCTCATGAGGGTGCGGTTCAGGGACAGCCAAGTGATATACCGGGTGCACCTACTCCTAATACAGGACAAGCTGAAGCAATGATTCGCGTGAAAAATCCCGATACTAATCTGCGATCTGGACCTGGAACCAATTATGCTGTCGTCGGGAATGTTCAGCCTGGGCAAGTCTTCCCGGTTGTACAGAGCGAAGGAGACTGGTACGAAATTCAATTAACTGACAATTCGACTGCCTATATTGCTAGCTGGATAGTAGATCGCGTTCAGCCAGGTATTAATCAGCCAGCAAATGTACCCAACACCTCTGGGGTAGAATATAACACTGGCATGATTGGGAATGAAACAGTCTACATCTATCACACACATAACCGTGAGTCATGGCGAAATGTCGCAAGAAATACGAGTGGTAGCTCAGTGGATGATCCCCAAATCAATATCACATTGGTCGGAAAACGGTTGGGTGAGCTGTTGCAGGCGCACGGTATTCAAGCGATGGTGAATCAGGACGACTTTGCCAAAAAACTGGCGGAGCAAAAGAAAAGCTATTCGCTTTCCTATGCGGAATCATACAAAGCGGTAAGCGCAGCGGCAGCAATGAATCCAAGCCTACAATATATTTTTGACATCCATCGGGATAGTGACGAGCCCCGCAGTAAGGTAGCCCTTACCTTGAATGACAAGACGTATTCGCGTATTTTATTTGTCATCGGAACAGCCCACCCGAACTATTTACAAAACAAGAAGCTAGCCGAAAATCTGCATGCCCGTTTGGAAGCCTCGTATCCTGGCTTATCACGGGGAATTATCCTGAAAGGTAAGAACCAAGGGAATGGCGTGTATAATCAGTCTATTTCCGAGGGGAGCCTGCTGCTGGAATTTGGCGGGACTAACAATACATTGGAGGAATGCTACAATACGGCTGAAGCATTTGCCAATGTGCTTGTTACTTATATGTTTGAATCGCAAATTGCGGTAAAGTAAAAGAAGCATTCTTATATAGAAATCACAAGAAAAAATCCTCCAAAGCGGGGATTTTTTCATTTTTATTTCATACTGCTAAAAAAAAATTTTAAAAAGGTGTGACACGATCCGTAGCTCATGGATCAATATATGTGAGCGGACAGAGGAGTAACGCCATGGATTTGGAATTGCATGAAACCAACGAAGCCATCATGGAAAGAATTATGAACGAATATGGAAGGAGAGTCGTACATCTTGTTTATTTAATTGTAAAAAATCGGACATCTGCTGAGGATATTGCGCAGGAGGTATTCGTAAAAGTATATCGTCACCTGCCTTCTTTTCGGGGAGAATCAAGCATTCAAACATGGATTTATCGAATCGCCATAAACGAAGCCAAGAAGCATGTCCGATCCTGGTACGTTAGGAAACATCTTCCCATCTTTGTTTGGGGAATACCTGCATACACAAAAAGAGCAGGATGAGACAGAGCCACTGGTCATGAAGCAAGTGGAACGGAAGGAATTCGTACAGCTCGTACTGAAATTGCCGCTCTCCTACCGTCAAGTCATCGTTCTTCATTATTATCAGGACTTATCCATTGAAGAAGTAGCTCATGTTCTGGAAACCTCCCAAGGAGCTGTGCGAAACAAGCTTTATCGGGGACGAAAAAAACTGAAACAATTGCTTGAGCGGGAGGGATTGTCATGGACATCGATCAAGAATTAAAGGAGTTTCAATATAGTGATAAAGGTCCGATCCTTTCCGAGTTAACATTTACCCAGAAAATGAAAAATCATGTACGGGAGAAAATGATCATGACTTCAAAACCAAAGCGCAGAATCTGGTACTGGACTTCCTCCTTTGCTGGATTATTGATTATCCTGCTGGCACTAACGGGAGTGCCTAGTGCGGACACCATAAAGAATCTGTTTCCTACACTTACTAATACTCCGCGTATCAGTGCCTTTGTGGCATACGGTGATGAAGAGCTGAAAGCCTTTCATGAAAAAGGGTTGACGGTTCCTTATCATGTAAGCAAAACCGATCAAGGAGTGACTGTCACAATAACCGATTTGTTCTTTGACGGACACCAGTTGGCTATTGGGTATCTGGTTCAAATGCCGCCGGAGAAAGATCTCAATAGGGATTTGTTTTCTGATTATCTTGCTGATTTTAAGGAGCTTACTTTGAATGGAATTGGAGAATCTTTTTTTAACGGTGGAAGTAAAGACGTAACACGAATCGGGGACCATTTGTATGCAGGGATTGACTCTACTTATTTAAAAGCAGGGGCACCAAATGATTTTTTACTCCACGCACAGATAGAACGAGTAGGTTTAGTAGGGGGAAGTGGGAAATGGCAGTGGGATCTTGAGTTTAAAATGCCCGAATCTCTAAAAGCCTTGCAACGAACAGTTCCTCCACATTTTGAAAAGGATCGGAACGGATTACAATTTACAGTTGAAAACATCAGGAGAAATGCTACAGGAACAACCTCACGAATTATAGTCAATGGTCCTAGAGAGAAACTGAAGAATCTTCATATCACCTTTTATGACCAATATATGAATAGACGACCACATTCTTTCATGGGTCACTTTTTAAATGACAATACCAAAGAATACGAGTTTATACTTTCTAAACTAAATGGAGAAGAACCATTTATTTACATGAATCCCCGTGTAGTAGTGGAGAAAGAGACAGAGCTAGAGAAGTCAAAAACAAAAGAAAATCCTCCAAAGGATGCAGAGATTGATCTATCACACCCATTACCTTATGTATTGTCCGAACAACAAGGAGACTTTATTCTAAAAAAGGTAGATTTCCTTTCAACAAAAACGGTTATCCATTATGAGGTTAAAAATCCCTTCAATCAATCACGTTTTTTAATAATAAAGGATGAAAAGAATAACGAATACAGAAGTTCACCTGAAATAAGAGAGTTTACTGAGTCTTATTCGTTCATGACAGAATTTCCACCCTTTCCATCTCCAAAAAACTTGAAGCTAGTCATTCCTACAGATGTTATGAACAAAGAAGAGCAAAAGATTCGTGAACAGAATTTAATCAAGATTCCTTTGCTTTAAATGGTACTAGGCATGGTGAATAGTAATTGTCATTCTGATTGGATCAGTACAGCTTACAGGAAGAACCGGTGAGAAAATTCCAGCATACATTCTTCTAATAACCACTTATGATTTATAGACTTGGAGCGGGAGATAGAAAAGTCCTGACGCTAAAATGCTGTCAGGACTTTTTCTGCACTGCTTTTATACGTGAAACATTTATTACATGAAGCCCTCCAATAAAGAAGGGCTCATTTACTCTATTTTCATAAAATTTGGTATGATAGTACTTAGCATGGCTAGAAGAAAGTGAAAGAATCGTTCATACTGCAAATTGGTATTCACAAAAAATTTCAGCCAATGAAAGTTATTAGACTAATGCTCATGGATATATGTGAGTAGAAAGGATGAAAGAGAAAAATGAAGAAGGTTGTTTTGTCACTTTTTGCAACAAGTCTGCTCTTTCATGGACCATTGGCTAGTGGCGTTTATGAAGACCAGTGGGGATTTTCGACTCAAGATGGTGATTATATCAACATAGGAGCAAAAACTGGCCGGGTGTATAGCTTGGTTTTGAGATATAATGATTTTGATTGGCCAGATAAAAAAATATCAGATTCTGAAGTGACGAAAAAGGCAAACATAATTTTAGAAAAAGCTTTTGGAATGAATAGTAATGAATTTACTCCAGCAACCAAAGAAATTAAACATAGATATGGGTCTTATATCATGGAGAAGGAGGATGGAACAGTAGCCTATGTACACATGACAAAAAAAGGTGAAATCCAAAGTATTAGAATAAAGCCTACATATTTCAAACAAGAATAAATAATGGCTAATAACAGCGAAACGTCCGAATTCTCAAATTCGGACGTTTGATTTTACATAATACTATAATCAGGATCAAATTATTTCAAGTTATTATTTTTTAATCCTCTTATAATTTGCTGGAGGTTCAATAATATCACCAGAATATAAACGATAGGTATAAAAATAGAGTTAAGTCCACTATAGTTGTTATAGAAATAGTTGCCTAAGATAATACTCAGAATAATAATGTTGAGTATATAGATTTTAACTGACGATTTTTTTGGATTTTTTCTATTTGTAAAAAATAAAGAAACTAACAGTATTGCAATAACTAAAAACAATCCAATATTCGTTGCGGTTACATTCATTCCAAACAACCCTCCTAATAATGAAGTAAAGCCGCAAATATGCGGCTTTTAAATCCAGTTAATTAACGCCCGTAAATATTAGTTGTAAATCCATCCCACCCAAAATCACAATAGACACCTTTTTTGGTCTTGTTTTTATCTATCTTCTTAGCTATGCTACTAGCGCGTTTGCTAAGTAATTGAGTTGTAAGAGAGAGGAGTTTCGAATAGTATATTTCGGGAACCATAATTAAAGCAATGGAGTAAAAATCATATGCTTCTTCGGCATCCTCTAGTGATTGCTGAAAGTTATCAGCTTGTTTTCTATTTAGAACATAATGCGTACCCCACCAAAAATATTCAAACTCCTCATAAGCATCTTCGGAAGCTTTTACTTTCAATTTGCTAGCGTTTTTAATAATCTGACCATCTTCATCAACTTTAATGACCCCATCTTTAATAAGTTGATTAATTTTTTCGTTAGATTTCACAAAGAATTCATACTCTTCTTCACCCAGTAGCTCTTTTAACTCAGGTTTTAGGTGATAAAATCCATCCTCATCCAAAAATACATTCTCTCTAACAGTTTTCAAATTTTTATTAACAATTGAAAGACCTTTAGTGTCTATTTCTAACTGCTGATGGAGTTAAAGGAGTAGCTAAGCATAGAGCAGGTTACAAGTCCCTCATTAATAATATGTGATAGTTGTTAACTATATTACTTCAATTGTATATATTTGTAAATAACGATGGGGTTATGTAATTATTTTCTAAGAATATCTATAAAAAGAAAAACTCCATTCCCTTATCGAAAAGTCCATGCCTAACAAGATAATTACACTTAATTGCAAATATTGACCTAGTTCAGATATTTATACAGCACCCTCTCTGTCATATGAAAAACGGTATTTTTGCAGAAAATAATTCTTGTCCCTTCCACATTCCTGCTGTTCCTGCCACAATCAATACAGTTGCAATAGAAGTCGTCCATCTTTTTACTGCTTATATTTTAGTCGCTCTCTTGTATTTTGGGTCTTTGATATCAGTTTACTTTTTAGTTTTACTACAATAGACAATTTAGATGAAAAACAAAAGGAAGCAGAGGAAAGAGAATCGGAAAGACAAATGGAAATAGTAAACAACGTCATGGATAAACTGAAGCCGGGTACGGCGGCAGTTGTCTATGTTACTCCTAAGCTATCAGAAAATGGGGGTTCTCTTGAGAATAGTAATTTTGTCTTAACTCATGTGATCCAGCAACCGTTCCATTCTATGAATTTGGCAGAGGTACAAGCAAAAATAGGAGAAAAATTCGTTCTTCTTACTGAACTAGCTGGAGGGTATAAATTCTCAGAGGCTTATGTTGATTATCAAGAAAAGAGAGATTTTAATGCTGACGCACTGAAAGCAGAAGCAGAAAAAAACATGAAAGAGCTAATCGTTAAAGAGCTTCTATTAACGGATGTATTAAAAGAAAGTACTTTCTTTTACAAAGGTGAGAAAGATAAAGTCATGGTTCAAGTCAGAAATGAAGAAGGAGTAGGAGATAAAATTTCGACAGTTGGCAGTTTTGACAAGATGGAGAAGGTGAAAGTCCGAGAAAAATGAAGCTGCGTACCTTTTATGGGATCATGATAAAGTATATAGTCAACAAATTGAATGGTTGAAAAATGGCACGAAGCTGAGCTACAGCGTGATGACGAGGTCCAAGGATGTTACTAAAGAGCAACTTATTAAATAGCAGAAAGCCTTTACGATGCTAAATAAATCAAACTTACTAGTAAAGTTTCATTGCAGCATATAGACAAAGGAACAATTATATGGTGAAGGTTGAAGTCTTTGCGTGCTTGCAAAGGCTTCTTTTTTGTCAATTCTAGCTTTTCGTAAGCTAAATCTTTCGGTTCTAATGGTAGCACGAAGGAAAACCGGAGTTGTAATTTTTCCTGACCTCTAATGACAGTAGTGAGGCCTTGCAGGTCTTTCTTACCTACAAGGCTTCGCTCACCGACTAAGGAATTCAGATTATATAGGTAAAAATCTTGTTTTCCAAGCCAGCTACTGTGGAAATCATTCTGTAGTACACAAGTAGTCCATTAAAGCCTACTTCCAAGCATGATGCTAGTTGAAGAGGGGAAAGTTAACAATTATCTGGGTTAAGAGGATCTGTGCATTCGTAAATACCACCAACTTGGGTAGCTGAGGATGTAGCAAAAACAGAAGTAGAAAGGGAAAGAAGCATAAGAGCAGTAAGTCCCATTACCAACCACTTTTTCATAGAATCACCACCTATTTCTGAATAGTATGAAAATAATATAGCATAAAAAGCTAAATGTAGGTATTTTGATAAATTGCTTACTTATTTACAAGTTTTGTCCTCTGTTCATTCTATGTAAGGATTTTGAACAGAACGAACTTCGATTGCCGAGCTAATCGTCAACCTCGATCCTTCTTCACTTTAAAATTATCATTTGTGAAGTGTCTGACCGATCTACAACAGCCCTTGAGTATTTATTGAAAAATATTTAAAAAAACTTGAATAAAATTTAAGTTTAGATTAATATAATTAAAGGGGAGGTGAGCTGATGGAGCGTGAAGAAATTCCATCTTGGATCTTGGCTTTAGATAAGGAGTCACTCGAATTCATAAGAAAATTTATTATAAATTCGGGTTCTCTAAAGAATATGTCAACAATATATGATGTTTCTTATCCGACGGTTAGAGCTAAGCTGGATCGATTAATTAAAAAAATTGAACTGCATAGCAAGGAAGACGAAGTAGAGTTCGTTCATATGATTAAAAATCTAGTAATTGATGAGCGTATTAGCCTTGAAGTAGCAAAAATAATTATAGATAAATATAAAAAGGAAAGAGCTGATAATTGATGGTTCACGCGTTGCAATTCGTAGTGGGAGTTGTCATATTGGGGATTCAATATTACCTATCCAGAAGAAATAACACATATTGGGGAGCTATCTTACCAGTGATATACATTGCATGTTTTGTGTATGGAAAGCTGACTGGATTATTTAATGAAGGTAAGGAAATGTCAATGATATTGGCAGCTTTAGGTGGGACAGCACTTTTATTACTGGTCTGGATTAAGGGAAGAACATCTGTTAAGGATAAAAGACGGAAAGAGTTAGAGAAAATAGAGTTACATGATCTTTAATCAACTACAAGTCGAGATAGATCATTTACATGGCTGAAAAGACACTATGATTATTTTGTTGAATGTAACGGGATAAGAATTCAGAATGCAGAGGAGTATTTATACAAGGAGATTTTCACCTATATCTTCTAGGTTATAAGTATTGCTGGGAATGTCTGCTGAAAGGTGTAGACGTATGCCGCACACACCCTCTACTAGAATTTGGAGTCTATTTTAAGCCCTGAGTCAAAAAGCTACAGGGCTATTCTACTTGACTATATATTAAAATTAAGCTGATGATCTACTGTGGATAAACCCAATCCTATTCCGATTGGCTGGTTTGTTTGACCTAAAATAGCCAGATCATCTGGGACTTTGTAGTTAAGGGACAATCCATACCGAAATATCCCTCCGGCAACCTCATCTTAGTTTGCATAGATTGCAGTGGGTCTCGTGTTCAAATTCATTGCTGATTCAATTCTTTGAGAGTCGTGTCATAATTTCACCCCATGGAGCATTGCCAAGAATTTTAAAGTCTAGTTTTTTGTAAAGATAGGCAGCGGCCTGATTTTCTGGATGATAGGCTACCATAATATCTGTGGTATCAGGTTTTGCTTTTATTCTTTCTATCACCTGTTTCATTGTTTCACTACCATAACCTTTTCCTTGGTGGCTTGCATCGATCATAAGTCTATAAATCCAGTATTGCGAATCATCTGGATCTTTTCCGAACATGACAAACCCCACCATTTTTTGATCTTTGTATACAGCAAGAGTTTCAAAGTTAGGTAAGAATTTTGACTGTGCTAAGGAATATAGATTTGAGGCGATAAATACTTCTTGATCCTCATGGGGCTGTAGTTCAATACATTCCTCCCAGTTTTCAGCAGTTATTTCTTTTAAGATAAGATTCACACAGATGTCCCCTTTACTTCATTTAGGAAAATCATACCATAGGAAGAGGGGACAGAGATGTGTAATTTATCCATTTTTCCTCCGAGATTTCCTTTTTATTTACCGTCTTAAATTTCGTATCTCTCTATTGTAATAAATAGTGGAAGCATTGAGTATACTCGGATTCTGAATGAGAAAATGGTGAAAAATCTATTCTTCCACTAATAAGAATAAAAAACGTTGGTAGGAAGCATCTTTCGTGTTTGCTATCGGATCACCAATAGTAAGTAGAGCAATAATGTTCATGAGAATAATACCTACTAAAGCGAACCCACGTAAATAATCTAGTGTTATTACTATCTTCGGTATCAATCAAGGATTTGGATTTTATTTGCAGGATCTGTAAGTGGCCCTTACTATATAAAGTTTGGATTTATAACGAAAGACGTGCCATAAGACTGAATAAAGCCCGCTCAGATTATGGAGAGCGGGCATACATGCTTGAGTAATCATTTGTTTAAGGTATTAACGATACGAAAACATCCATTCAGCTACCATTTCGGCATTGGACGGTGTAGCATAATCAAAACCGTAATATTTTCCATATTTCGGGCGAAGGGTATCGGTAGACTGTTTAGAGACAGCGTTTAACCAGCTAGGTAAAAAGGCAGTATGAGCCCCCTTACTAGGGTCAACAAAATCGGTGAATTTCTGGCTTTCCATAGCATCTGCCACTGCTTTTTTAAGATCTTTGATAAAGGTCAGATCAAAGTCAAAGTCTTTCTTTTCACCAATGTTGCCATGCCCGCCATTTACCCATTTCCACGACAGCTTACGTGCATCTTGAAGATTCTGTTCATGATAAAGGAAGGTATCTGAACCGGCGAATCTCCAAAATGGAGGTTGATCTGGGTTTATCAAGTCTGGTGCGTGAAGTACTCCTTCGTCTTTAAGCAACCAAACAGAATGATCATCCGAATGAGAAGCTCGTGCAAAACCATGTAATTGAACGGTCAAATCCTCGAATTTAAAGGAGCCATTTGGCCAGGCAACAACCTCAGTGGGACGAGGAAGCTTACTATTCAGATAGAGCTGCTTGTCAGATGTAGCTTTACTTGCAACAATGCGTGGTTTTATTCCTGACTTCTTTAATGTAGCAAGTAGTTTAGAAGAATCACCAATGTGATCCGCGTGATTGTGAGAATAGACGACGCTGGTAATTGGTAATTTGGTCACCTTACGAATAGCTGCTAGGATTTGCTCTGTGCGATCTTCTAATGGATCGAACAGTAATACGCCTTTTTTACCAACAAAGAATGTTGTACTGTAAAAATTACTCTGAACCCAATACGTACGAGGAGTAAGGCGTTGCAAGATATACTTCTCATTCAAATTTCTATTATATAGCCTATCTATTTTTTCACCAGAATGGAGAACTTTTTTAGACGATGGCTCCACGTACCGTGCATTTACTGTTGACGGGGCTTCCTTAATGGATTTAGCGACGGTTGCTCTATTGGCCATTTGATGTACATTCGATTGTTTATTTTTCACACCAGCATTTTGAACTGTTTGGGTATGTCCTGATTTCTGATTTGTACCGCCAATGTTAGAACAGGATGTTGCAAGTAATGCGATACCAATACTTATGCTCATGATATATATTTTGTTCATGGCACACCTCCTGTGAGTAGTATAGCCACTAGATTTTTCTATTATGTAGGGGAAGAGACAACGCACAGGGGGGGAAGTGAGGATGTAGAGCGGCAATCGCTGATTTTCTATTGGATAAGTAACCTTTTTAGCGTGCTTGCAATAAAATAACCATGCATAAGCGATTGAACAATGGTGCTGTCGATTTGTAAAGATCGACGTGATGTTGCTTATGCCAAATAAAGATGCCAGACTTTATTTGTAAAAACAAAAAGCTCTCCAGCAAGTAAATCGGGCTGGAGACTTTTTGTATTCTCATTTTGCGTCCTTTTATGGAATGAATCGTGTAGCAGATTATTTCTTACTCATAAGTTCGACTTATTCATGGTTGGGTTCGGAAAAACAAATAGGTAGCATGGTCGTATTTTCTAATCCAGATAAATCAGATGAGTGTATGATTGGTGTTACTGGTAATGGAGAAGATTTATTCTATTGTACAAATGGGTTCTAAGTGAAAATAGATAGGTATATGTAGGTGCTCGGTGATTCGCAACCTTGTCTCGTTATTCTTCGTCAAGAGATGCGCAAGAGCATAATAATACATCTTGAGAGGAGAATGAACGATGAAGAAACTGATATCCGCATCCTTGGCAATTGCTCTTCTAGTAACAGCCGTACCCGCAGTATTAGCTAAAGAGGAAGACAACGGAAATGCAAAGGGGAAGGGTAAGGTAGAAGTTGAAGTTTCAGTAGATAGCAAAAAGAATGAAGAGAAAGAAATGAAAAAGGAAAAGACCTCCGAAAAAGAGGAAACAACGAAGAATAGTTCTTCAGCTAAGCCAGTACTGGAAAACGTCGAGCTGAAAAAAGAACTAATCGAGCTACGTCAGGAATTGAAACATACTACAGAGATAAGCGATAAACAGAAATCTAAATATGAGACACTGGTATCCGAATTAGAAAAACAAGCGGACATTTCCCAAGCAGTAGAGGTTCAACTGGAACTAGTTGAGCGTTACTATAACAAAGCAGATCGCTCTTCTGTTGATAAGCTGGGCAAACTGTTAAAGAAAAACGGTAACACTGAAATTACTACACTTGTAGATGGTAAGGTCATTACGTCAGATGTAAAACCATTCATGCAGGGGGGACGAGCACTGGTTCCGATTCGCGTTATCAGTGCGGCACTTAAAGCAGACGTGAAGTGGGATGACAAAACACGTTCAGTATTAATTACTCGTGGCAGTCAGTCAATCACTCTATATTTGGATAAAAAAGAGGCAACTGTTAACGGAAAAGACATCACTTTAGAAACTGCACCTGTTCTTAAAAATGGGCGCCTTTTCCTGCCGCTACGTTTTGTTAGTGAACAGTTGAAAACGAGCGTAGATTGGAAGGAAGAAGGCAAAATTGTCTTGATTGACGATTTGCAAGACTAAATTGAAGCTTGATGTCAAATACGGTATAAATAAACGAATAGACCCCATATGATAGTGATATTCGATCTACGCTCCTCGCTACGGCGAGGGCTTTTTATTTTCTTTATCTATTTGCTTGGGACAAAGAGGGTCACTGGAAAGACCAGAAATCCTCCACTTCCCAGCGTGGTCGAAACGTATAAGAGTTGAATTAGACTAAATTTATGAAATTGCCCAGATTACTTCTTAGTGCAATGGTTGAATATGAACCTCAGATGGACTTTTCACAATTAACGAGCTTATGAAGGCGATGACTTGACAACAAATAAACGTTGTAACAAAAAAAATGCACTCTTTTAAAGTAGACATTGGAAAAAACCTTGAGGTTAGCCGATGAACTTTAGAGGGTGTATTTTTTATGACAGCATAACGAGTTGAAGCTTTAAGTTTTATTTTTGAATCATTTGGAGGTGCATATGTTGAAAAGAAACATATTACTAGTAATCATCATGGCTATGTTTATTCTACCCATTGGCTTGTCAGAAGCGCATCCTGGTAAGACAGATGCCAATGGTGGTCATGTTTGCAAAACGAACTGCGCTAAATGGGGATTAAAGGATGGAGAGTATCATATTCATCGGGATGGTAAGGTAATCCGTACTAATCAAACGAAGCAACCCCCAGTATCACAACCCAAAGTACAAGCTGTCCCTTCTGGTAAACAAGCACCTGCTTCGATCGTTCCAGTATCATCAACCACAAACGATCTAAAAATCTACTTCCTTGATGTTGGGCAAGGGGATGCTACTTATATAAAAACCCCTAAGGGTGACGATATTCTCATTGATGGTGGGAATACGGACAAGGGCGATTTGATGGTGAAATACTTAAAGGACCTCAAGGTGGATGACATCGAGGTTCTAATCATGACTCATCCAGATGCTGATCATATCGGTGGCCTACATAAGGTCATGCAGAACTTTAAAGTTAAATCTGTGTATGCACCCAAAGTAGCTCACACAACCGATACATACGTTACCCTTTTGAAGCTAATCAAAGGACAAGGTTTATCCATTAAACCAGCAACAGCAGGCACACAGATACCTCTTCAGGGCATTTCAGCTAAATTCGTTGCTCCGGTTGGTACATACGAGAAGGAATTAAATGAATGGAGTGCCGTTTTACACCTTACTTATGGAACAACCTCATTTTTATTTACTGGCGATGCTGAGCATAAATCAGAGGCTGATATGCTTAAAAGCAAGCAAGTTCTCAAGGCTGACGTGTTAAAGGTTGGCCACCATGGTTCAAATTCTTCTACATCACCAGCTTTTCTGAAAGCCGTAGCCCCTAAATATGCTGTCATCAGCTCTGGGAAGGATAATAAATACGGGCATCCAACCCAAGGTACGCTACAGAAATTACAACAATCAAAAATTATTACATACCGTACAGATCAAAAAGGAACGATCTTAGCTGTAAGTAATGGAAAGACGATCACATGTAAGACTGCGAGGTAGAGGGGAAAAAAATCGGTGGAATGCTAATCTATTGTTCTACCGATTTTTTATGAGTACGATAAGAAATATAACCTACCGAACGATCCTAGGACAAATTCGAAATAGTAACTCCTGTAGCTTGTATTTTTTTGCTAGTTTTAGAAGTTGATATGACTCCAGCAAATTATCCGTTAATACTTTTCTATTGTTTTGCAAGTATTGACTTATAATGAATTCAAAGTCTTGCCCCTAGTAAGACTAGTATATAAAGAATGTGAGGTAGTGAGTATGAAAACAACAAAAGGAATTATCGATCGCTTTGAGGAGGGCATGGTTGTTGTGGAGATTGATGGTCAGACATATGACCTTCCTATCTCTATTTTCCAGGCTAATGTGCAGGTTGGGCAAGTGATAAATATTTCTACCGAAGTAGACCAAACGGAAACTGAGGCTAGAGAAAAAGAAGCTAATGATTTGATGGATGATTTGTTTGAATAACGGCATAGATCTCTATCAGGAATTTCTTTAACAAGAATTGCAGAATCCAAAAGACGTAACAGGGATTGTTTAGCCTAGAAAGCCTTAGCACCCACTGTGGTGCTTTTTTCTTGTCCAGATCACATATAAAAAGAGAGAGTGGGGAGTTAAAAAAATGTCCCAACAACTGTCGGGACATTCGTGTACTAATTTCGTTTTACTCAAAAAATCTTTCAGGATCTGCCGCACCTGCGAATGTAGATACAATTCGTTCGCCCACAGCCATATCGTATGTGCCTTGATCAGATTGGAAAAGGGTACGTCCATGATGACTAATCTTGCATTGATTAAAGGACAGAAGCAATATCTTGCCTTCCTGACGGACGATTTCTTCCAATCTTCCTTCCACTGTTATTCCACCTTCAAGCACAAGGTTCACGTGCTCCTTCATTCTAATACCGTGTGCCTCGAGGTCTCCATCTGTAAACAACTCCAGTGGAAGTGAAACACCTTGCAGACGGCCAATTGGAGAAGAAAAACCATCAGTGTGTGTGGATTTACCATGTCCGTTCAATTCCCGATTGTTCCAAGCAAGAGCAGTCGGGCCCTCTGTACGGAAGAAAACAATCTCACTATTTTCAGTGTATACCATTGACTCTAGTGTTCCAGTTACCTGTAGGCCAGAGCTGTATACCACAGTGGAAGTAGCACCTGAACGAAGTGCTTTTTCCATAGCAACCTTACCACCTGTATGAAAGGCCATGCGATATTTAAAACGTTCAACAGAATCAAGTAGCTGGTCAAAGCTTTCGCAAACAAACAGTTGAGGTTGCATTTTCGTTATGTCAAATGCTGTGCTGATCGTCTCTTCTAAAGAGAATGGTCGCTTGATGACAGCATCGGTTAGACAGTGTCTACTTTCCTCAATGGAAGAAAGTAGACCAGCGCCGTATAGCAATGGCTGTTCTATTTTTCCAAATAAACCGTATTCGACTGTCCACCAGTATAATCTGGCAATCTCTTCTGCTTCCGATACACCTGTTACTGCACTTTGCTTTGCATCAAGAATTTCTTTGGCTAGCTGAACCTCTTCTTGCGTTGCCTTCGGATCTTCCATTAATTTGGAGTATGAACGAATCGCTTCAAATACCTCATGTTCTTCTCTGGTAGCAAATGCTTTGGAACCGATCTTTCCAAAACGTTTAACATAATCCGCATACCACTTATCACTTAGAATAGGAGCATGACCAGCCGCCTCATGTATGATATCAGGTGCTGGAGTGTAGTCGATATGCTCAGGCTTACGGATATCGGTAGCGATCGGAAGAATCCCACGTGATTGAAAATCAAAGAAAACCACAGCAGGAATAAATCCATCTATTGTAACAGCTCCCCAGCCAGATGGCTGTAGGCATTGGTTCATTTCTTCAACACGAGGTATATGATCTAGGCTTATCCCTGTTTTACGTAATCCATCTACATATGCTGGATGAGCCACATCTTTTAAAAAATTGTAATTTCTGTGCAATACATGACGCCACACTTGTTGGTCAACTTCTGTATATTTATCATAATTTTGTTCGACGACGTATGGTTGAAGATGTTTAGGAATAACGAAATTTGTTTTAGTAGTAGCTTGCATAATAATGTCCTCCTGTCCCATCCTTGCTGTATAAGCATAAGAGTGGGTTGCTTCACTTTTTTGCTTTTAAGCTGTTATGCTTTTAAACTGTTATGCTTTTAAACTGTTATGCTTTTAAGTGATAAAGTATATGGATAAGTATATGTCGGGAAAATAAGATCGTCAATACGGCTGGAAATATTCATGCAATTGAGTTAATTTGTTGATTTATAAATGTATCAGTTTGTAAAAGGGATAAACTTTAGAATAAACCGTAGCATGGGAATGTATCTTATTGCGGGAAATGATAATCAAGTTTTTAATGACGGAAAGTAATAATGAAGGGAATTGTGGCATACATTATTTGATGAAAAAAGTCTCTTTTCTTGTCAAGTCCACTCTCCCTATGGGATCGTTCCCGAAAGCTTTACGTATCGGTTATTAGCTCAAAAACCAATTAGAACACCTGGGGGAAGTGTTAGAATTGTGGACTCATCTAATTTTCTGGCTTCAAAAACAGTTGCTGCCGCCTTAGTTGAAGTTGAACCAGGAGCAATGAGAGAACTGCATTGGCATCCGAATAATGACGAGTGGCAGTACTACCTTACTAAGCGAGGAAACAACCTCTTTGGTATCAAAGGAACAGGTCCAGCAGGCGTTTGCGCTATGCCTACAAAGGAAAATTACAACGGTAAATGGACAACCATTACAGCTAATTTCAGAGCTTACAACAACTGGAGCGAGTCTATTGCGGATCATTCTAAACTAATCTTAAACGGTACAAGAGACAAGCCAACGCGCTACCATGGTGTGTTAGGTGTCGATTATAAGACTGCTTGCCATGCTATCCACAAGGGAGGATATGCCACTGATCCAGGTTATCCAGGTAAGCTAATTGGATTGATTGAAAAGTACGGTTTAGCTAAATATGACAAGGAGGAAAAAACGGTGAAACCAGAGGTAGCAAATGAAATTATTAGTCATTTACAGGGACAATGGGCTTTTTACAATCAAATGGATATGAAGGATAAGGCTGTTAGGATCGGGCAATTGGCAGATGAGTTGAGGGTTGCTAGTGGACAGGAAGCACAAAATAAATAGTTCTTAGAAAGTGCTGGTTAAAAGCTGGCACTTTTTCTTTTCCCTACTACGCACACACATAATTTACTACATCAACGGGAGCTGGTACGATGATCTACAACATGGATTGCATAGCTGGAGCTAAACAACACCTACAAGACGAATCTATCGACCTACTCATTGCCGATCCACCTTATAATCTAGGTTTTTTTGGTAGAAAAAATCCTAAAACCAAAAAGCATAGATTTAACATAATTGCTAACGATCATCTTAATCCAAGGAATTATCAGCGGTTCACTTTCCAATGGCTCCGAGAAGCATATAGGGTCCTGAAGCCTGGCAGACATATCTACGTGTTTATTGATTGGCGGATGTATCCTCTTTTATATTTGTGGATGCAGCGTGTCGGGTTCGTTATAAAAAATTGTGTGATATGGAACAAAGTACACATGGGAATGGGATACCAATATCGCTATCAGCACGAATTTATCGTTTTTGCAGTTAAAGGGAAAAGTAAAGAACGTCGTATTCCTAATAGACGGATAACAGACATTTGGCCAATACCAAAAGTAGCAGGACAAAGGATGATTCACCCTACTGAAAAGCCGGTTAAACTTATGGAAGATATCATTCTGAACAGCAGCCAGGAAGGCGAAACGGTAGCGGATTTCTTTTTAGGATCTGGCCCAACGGTAGAAGCGGCAAACAAGCTTGGCCGTAAAATAACAGGCTTTGAAATAGATGAGGTTTATTTTAATTTGGCAAGTAGTAGACAAGGATTGCCCCCTTTATAGGGGGCGGTTCTTATACATAAAGAGGAAAAAGGTTACATATATAGAAGTAAGTATTTATGGTCGAAAAGAAAATCAGCGTGGTTTGATCTGAAAATAAAATATAATAAATTTCAAATTATGACAATATCTTACATTATGTTTCTGATAATCTATTAAAAAGACTTTATCTGACATATTGTAGGAGGAATAAAAATGTTCAAAAAGATTTTGATGATGTTCACTTTCTTAGCTTTATTTGCTACCACGATTATTGCACCATCACCAAATGCTTTTGCTTTCACAGATCAGACTAAATCAGTGTCTGTAGCTGCAGAAGGGGATTTTACAAAAGAGGATATTCTCCCTCTGAAAAAGTATGTTTTAGTGAATAATGAAGGCTTTTTTGAATTCGATATTGAAAAAGCAAAAGCCGATGGTTTCGAAGAGGAATTACTGATTGGCCAGCAAAAATATCTTCAACAACTTAATACACAGATAGCAGAAGGAGACTTAAAGGCATATAATAATTTAGATGTGAAAGCAATTCATTCAAATAAGCCTTCGTCAGTTATTAGTATCAAAGGTAAAGGTAATTGTAATGGCATAACTACTGAAAAAACTACCTATTGGTGGGGTTATAGCAGAAAATTGGATAGCTGCGAGGCTAATAAAGTTGCGGCTGATTTTGCCGGTGCTGCATCAGTAGCCGGAGGTGTTGCAGTTGTAGCAGGTATTTGGGGTGTAGCTCCAGCTGTTCCACCTGGAATAGCTGGAAGTTATTGGGCGTTATTGTCTTCTCGTATATATGCTAATAACAGTGATAATACTGGCGTAGTGCTAGATATGACATGGGCATATATTTTTGACATAGAGCCGCAGTAAAATGTTTTCTTAGTTTGACTATTTTTTCTCTAAAAGTTTCCTCTTTTCAAAATAAAAAGGGGAAACTTTTAAATTTCTATACGTGGAGGATAAAGATATGCAGCAGTTGGCAAATACAATTCTAATTTTTTCTTTAGCTATCACGGTTATTTTTAGTATCAGAGCGATATATCAGTATAAGAGAGGAGATGTTTCTGAGAAGAAGAAACTTGTTAAAACCTCTCTTATTTCCCTT
The DNA here is from genome assembly GCF_002706795.1 of Brevibacillus laterosporus DSM 25. Taxonomy (NCBI): domain Bacteria; kingdom Bacillati; phylum Bacillota; class Bacilli; order Caryophanales; family Paenibacillaceae; genus Brevibacillus; species Brevibacillus laterosporus. Next base: position 931,679 of record NZ_CP017705.1, on the reverse strand, counting down.
GTAGCAGTGTTTATTGCTATGGGATTAGTTACAATGTTTATTATCAGCTCCCCATAGGGGGTGCCCAAACTAACCTTCGACAAAAATAGCTCTCTGACGGAAATTAAACCGTTGGAGGGCTATTTTTGGTTGATAAACATGTAATTTTACCCATTGCATAATCTCCATGGCTAGTAAAATTCTTGATCCCCTTGTAACGAAATTTAACCCTCCTTAATCGGGAGGGTTTTCATTCTTTTTCTTGACAATCATCTTTGCAACCATTTTGCTTATTTTCATGAAAATTTGCAACCAAACATTAGCTATTTAAAAAACTTACTGATCACCTTAAAAAACATGAGAACCCCCTCCACACATAGTGTAAGAGGGGGTATCTTATTATCTACTGTATTCTTGAACTTCAAAACTCTCTATATGACTGTAGCTAATGAAGTCTTTTCTAGAATTAAAAGGTCCGATGTTGTATTTTTTATTAACGATGTATGCTTCTTTACCGTTTCCTTTAGCTCTATCTTCATACCATTCGGTAAAGTTTCTGATTTCTTCATTTGTCATTTCAAATTCTTTGATTAAACCACTATCCATGTAAATAACTAAGAGTGCGTGTAGATAAGTTTGATCCCCAATTTAAACAGATCAAGCTAAAGAACGATGAGAATTTTTGGTGGATACCTGTTGAGAATGTGGTTAGGGTAGAAAATAACTAAGTTACTTCTCTTACTCAGTTTTATACGAGGGTTTTTAATTAAGTACGGGTATTTATCCAATTTTATTTAGACAATCACCTAAAAATTATACAGTTAAATATACTATCGAGAAAACTTAAATATAGATAAGGAGGAATTACCTTGTGGTTTTATAGACAAGATTATGAACCACTACCGGTTCAAAGGCTACCTCGACCTGATTTACCCCCACCACGAGTACCTTGGCCAAATTATCCACCCATAATACCTTATACCCCACCGCCTCGTCCCCTAACTCCCGGCTATGATGACCCAAGATGTATAGAAGATTGCATGTATTATGGAAGAAATCGGACCGAATGTTTCTTTCTTTGTTATGGATCCCCTTGGTAACAGTTCAGTGATGTTAGGGAAAAGAGTGTGTATTAGTTTAGGAAAAATACAAGGATGAAATAAAAATGAAGAAAATCGTCTCCTGAGATGTAAGGAAACGATTTTTTCTTTTTTAAACTATTAATGAAAAATAGGTTATTTAAACTTTATATACAAAGAAGATTTAATTCGAGATATTTATGTCGAATCCTATTATGTTATGCAAATTGATATGTTTGGTTTCCCAGATAGGCCCGTGACTCGCTGGAGCTCTCGTGGTTGAATTACGTTTAAGGAAGAATTTATGTAGGTCGCCGATTTTAGGCGGCTTTTTTATTTGGAAGGAAATCTTACAGCCATAGAAGGTACTGCCAGTGAGGCATGGATACTAAAATAGCCCTACAGAGTATCAGAGGGTTTTGAATATTTCTATAGATGATCATTAAAAGTAGCTCGAATTAGTAAGATGAATATGTAAATATTCCTAAAAGGGGTATTATTTTGTAATTATTTGCGGTATATTATTGATTGGGGCAAGGCAAAGTTTCAGCCTTATACCGCTGTTAAAATTTCTGGAGGTGTTTTCTATGAATCAAAAACCTAAGGTTCACATCCCTGTAGGACAAAAGTTTTCATTTAAAACGTTTAATCCCCCTAAAAACTTAGCTGTTGACTATCAAAAAACATCCGATTCATTGGCTTCGCTTGGGCTTGGCTGTGAATTGAATACTCCCCAAAAGATCGAACAGTACGCGAAGGCAGTTGCTTCTAATTTTCCTTCGGAGAAAATCTCACATTTTATTGGAAATCTTTTATCTTCATCTAATGATTACGATTATACTGTAGATGATACTGATCCACTTGTTATCCAAATGAACAGGATCTTTGCTAAACGAGAGGATCTTCAAGCACATCACGAAATCATATTTAATTACAACGTAGAAGAAAAAACGTTTACAGATAGTACAGAAAATGCTATCCAAAATATATTTTCGGATATAGCAAATGTAATAGGAAATCTACCAACTGGCCATATAGATCATGACCAGTTATTAAAAATGATTTCAAATGAAGTCGAAAAAACTACATCGGAAGAGGGATATTCAACAGAACAATTCCATTTTATTGTCGATTCAGGAGCAGTAACAAATCCAGACGGCAGCGTTGATTGCGACATCTTTGGTGGTGTGCAATATAAATACAGTTATCATATTTCTGATATTACAAACAAAAAGTCAACCACGCAGGAATCTCACTATAAGGTAGAACAATGGAGCCTCAGCTTTTCAAACTATGAGGATTTTAAAGGGATATATAACTTAGCAGATAAGCTATAATGTATACTGTTGCCAAGAGAGTATGTCTATTGGTACTTTCTGTGAAATCTGCATAATACCATGATCAACAGTGTAAACAGGTACTGAAAGCAGAGAAAGTGGAATGAAGAATATGTTTTTCTTGTAAAATACTTGCTATGCGTAGCGAGTTTTTTTTTCGTCAAAACCTTTGTTCTCTCGCTAAAGGATTCGACAAGCCCGATAGTGAAGTGAGAATGGGGTGATTTTATGATCTGCTATCTAAAAACGATCCTAATCATGTTGGACATGTCGCAGCAGGAGTTGGCTGATATACTTGGAGTTAGCCGAAATACCATCACAAGCCTTGCGAGGAATAAGTCAATGCCTAATCTAGCGTTGGCTTACGACATAGTAGATGTATTGAATGCACGAGCTGCTGAACAGGGATTACAAAAGCAATGGACAGTTGAACAAATTTGGGACAGAAAAAAATCACAGTTGGACATGTAAAATCAAAGTTAACTGTGCATATACCGTATGTTTAAGATTAAGGAGCTGGTGCAGATGTGGATCGTTCACCAACGTATGGCAGAGCTTTGGTTTATCAATAAGACAGGGGAGCTTACCGACTCGGAAATGACAGAAATGAGTCATTGCTTGAGTACAAACGCTCAAAGAGCTTGGGAGATTGCAAAACTCAAAAACTTATCCTTGATCGCCAGTATGACCAACGACACGGGATGGCAGCACGAACTATGCTCAAGGATAGAGAAAATAGAGGAGTTGAAAAAGGAATAAGCCCCTCTACCATTTTGAAGTGACGTGATACCACTCTTGATACCGTTTTTTCATTTAAATATTGATTTTCATGTTAAAACGCGTTGCGCCAAACGGTATAAAAGTGCATTTTATGCGGTTCTTGGTTTTAGTTTCGCGAAAGAATAGTCACTGGTGAAGGAAGAATGACTGTATTTGCGGGAGACGGTGCAGCACGTACATTTGATTACAGAGCTGGTGATGTGGGCTATGTTCCATTTGCGTATGGACATTATATTCAGAATACCGGTGAGCAAACATTGTGGTTCTTGGAGATATTTAAAAGCGATCGATTTGTCGATATGTCTCTAAATCAATGGATGGCACTTACTCCCCGTGATCTGGTTAAGGATAATTTGCAAGTTGATTCTGAACTATTGAGTGCATTACGCAAGGAGAAGTGGCCGGTTGTTACATATCCGGGCTTTGCTTATTATCCTAAATAAAAACTTGATGTAAAATATTTAATTTGTAAAATAATAAAAGGTTTCCAACAGAGGTGTAAAATCAAAACTGTTGGAAACCTTTTATATAATAATGAGTGAAAGAATTTTAATATACTATCAATTTACTGTTTAATATAGGCAACTCTGAACGTGAATGTTTTACAAAGCTAGTGGATCACGGTGAAAGGAGGCTATATAATGTAGATGTTGCAAAAATTTAGTCAATTTTTCGAAAGCATAAACAAGTAAGTGTCATTTCCTCCAAAACTTCTTTGATATAAAATGTGAATTCTTGTATGATTAGGAACAATTCAATAAGGAAAGAGATGGAGAATCATGCAGAATGAACAGAGAGTAGGAATTCTTTATGCAATAGCGGCATATGCCATGTGGGGCTTCCTGCCAATTTATTGGAAAAGTGTCAGTTTTATACCACCGGGAGAGATTTTAGCTCATCGCATTTTATGGTCAATGATTTTTTCCATCGTGCTAGTAGGACTAAGCAAGAAGTGGAAACGGGTTATGGAATTTATGAAGAAACCTAGGAGTCTACTGCTTTTTTTACTTGCTTCCGTCTTAATTAGTGCGAACTGGATGATTTACATATGGGCAGTCAATTCCGGTCATATTGTAGAGACAAGTCTGGGATACTATATTAATCCTCTACTTAATGTTGCGTTAGGGATGCTATTTTTCCGAGAACGATTAGATTTCTGGCAACTTATTTCGTTACTTTTTGCGGCAGTAGGCGTATGCTGGATGGCTATTAATTTTGGACAGCTTCCTTGGATTTCTCTTTCTTTAGCATTGTCATTTGGTATTTATGGTGTCGTTAAGAAGCTGATTCAAACAGACTCGATTACTTCATTAACACTAGAGACGGTTCCGGTTGCCCTGATTTCGTTTGTATATATCTGCTGGTTACAAAGTCAGGGTGTTGGGTCGTTTGGCATGGCAGACTGGGGAACGGATTTATTGCTCATAGGTTCGGGAATAGCTACGGCAATGCCGCTTCTTGCATTTGCTTCAGCGGCACAACGTATTTCCCTTTCTACATTAGGCTTCATTCAATACCTAGCCCCTACGATCCAATTGGCGATTGCGGTATTTATATATAAAGAGTCGTTTACAGATAGCCACCTTTTAAGCTTTGTTTGCATTTGGATAGCGCTTGTTCTATATACGCTTTCCCGAACTTCAATCATGCAAGCATGGCAACCATCGTTTTTTAAACGGCGTATCGAAAAGCGGACATAAAAATTGTACATTTGATTTTAGCTTCCTAACTGTATTTATGGAAGATAAAATATTTGAATTATCAATATGTGAAAATTTAAGGAGGGATTATTTTGAAAAAGTACGTAGCTTTGGGAGTAGCATTGTTTTTAGTAACTGGGCTAGCGGTGTTTGGGGTTAATGAAAAGACGGATGCTTCGATTGAAAACAAGAATCTTCCGCTTCCTACTAGTCCGCAGCCGAATTTAGAATTAGAAGAGGGAAAAAAAACGGGTACATATAAACAGATGACCACAGATGAATATCTCAATCGTTATAACAAATTGAAAACAGAGTTAGCAGGGAAAGGCATTAAGGTTTTACCTTTTACTCTTGAAGTAGAAAAGAAAACCAATTTTTATCGATTCTATTATCCCAAAAAACAGAAATATACCAAAGAAGAAGCTAAATGGGTAAGTGTAATGCTAAAGAGTGACGGAAAAACGATTGATGGCCTGATGTTTCAGGGGACTCCCGATTTTCCTACCATTAAGGCGATGATTGAAGCTACAGGCATTGTCTGGTCAACTCAGCTAGATCAATTACTTACAGGTGGAGGCACTGCTAAGTCTTCAGAAGAAATGAAAGTTGATGGAGTAAAAATTTCGATAAAAAGAGAGTCTAGTGGTATCACTGTGATGGTGGATCCTGTAAGATTAGACCCTCCCAAAAAATTGTAGACTGGCTAAGACTGCTTGTGAGCTTAAACGGAGCAATTCACACGGAGTATTATAGTAGATAAAAAGTAGATTTTTAAGTAAAAAGTATAGAAGGTAGAGGTAGTACTATGGTAATGACGTGTAAGGGGAAAGTATCCCATGCACGTCTTTTTTATGTTAGCCTACCTTTTAGATGTAAATGGAATTGAAATTTTTAACATAATGTAAAATTAAGGCAGAATTACAGTTTCGTTAACTTTTGTGTAGTAGATTAAAAATGATTATTATATAATATCCTACGATCAAAGACTTCGATAAGGAGTGTGGTTACATATAAATATTTACACCGAACCTCCTAAAAGATGCTCTATATGTAGAAACCAAAAGTTTCACAGGACAGAATCCCGCATACAGATATTCGATGACATTGTAGATGGTGAACCAAGAAAAATAGAGGTAAAACGTCAACGATATAGATGCCCGAATTGTCTGGCTAAGATATGGGATAAGGTTCAAGGAGCGTGTTCATATCGAAGGAAATCTTATGTCTTTATGGAAAGGGAGCAATGCTCCAAAATAAGCGCAGACAAATCGTATATAAAGATAGATTGATGCGTTTATAACCCTCTAAATCATATTTAGAGGGTTTCGTTTTTTGTGCTGATTATGCTGGGATTTGCTGTAAAACAAAGTCAATATGGATTGGGAATTCTTCGTTAACTAGAATATGTACACTCAAGCTTTGCTCCTGCTGGGGGAAGGTATCAACTGAGTAAATATTTTTGAGCAGACCAACATTCGTAAACTCAACTTGAGCGTCGATTGCTTGATAACTAGTAATGGCATGTCCTCTTACCATATCTGCGAATTCTTCAAGTACACTTCGTTTCATTTCGTCATCGACCATGTCTAGCGGAATGCTGAAGGATTGAAGTAAAACACTAAGAGCCTCTTCCTCCATACCAATAATAATGTCACCTGTAACATCACCCGTTATTTGGGAAACAACTCGATGGGACTGACTGTAGGTATAAGGGGATCTTTGTAGTTGTACGTCTTTACGCTGTATATTAATTCCTAATGAACCTAGTACAGTTGTCAGTCCTTTGAGATACGCATTCAATATTTTTACATCCACAATTCTCATCCTTTTCCGGTTTGTGAGTTCTTCATTTATATATCGGTATTTTTGTGAAAAGATTAACAGCTACTTACCAAACAAAATTGCTTACCCATTTTACAGATCTTCCATTTCGTCGCTCTATCTTTTCTATCAAACGAGTAATTCGGTTCCCAAATTAGTGTGAAAGGTAATTATTTCCACTCATTAGATGGCTCAATTTCTACGATATTTATAAGGATAGGCTGAATGAAGATGTAGGAAAAAAACATCCATTTTGTCATATAAGAAAGACGCTAAAGGAGGAGAGACTGTGAAAATCCAAATCGCTTCTTTAAGATCAAAACTTACGATTTTATGCTTAGGAATCTTACTAGTACCCACTTTGCTAATCGGAATCACTACCTATGGGTCTACTAAGAAAGAGTTAGATCAGGCAGGTCAATCAGCACTACAAAACAATGTGAAAATGGTGATTGGGATGATTGACCTGATGAATGAGCGAGTTGAGGCAGGACAGCTAACCTTAGAAGAAGCCCAGGAAAGGGTACGTCAGGAGCTTCTAGGTGCAAAAAATGCAGAAAACAAGCGTCCAGTGAAAAAGGAGTATACGGCTGGCGAAACGGGCTACGTGTGGGCAATCAATGAGAAAGCTGTGTCTGTCATGAATCCATCTAATGAAGGCCAGGATCTCTCGAATGTCACCACACAGGACGGTGTATTATTGGGGAAGGAATTAGTCGGAAAGGGAACTGCCGGCGGTGGATTTGTTAGGTACAAATGGCAAATCGCCAATTCTGATGAGGTAGAGACCAAAGTGTCATATGTAGAATTAGAGCCACACTGGGGATGGATTGTGGGGTCTGGTGCCTATCTTACCGAGTTTAATAAAGGTGCTGATAACATTTTGACTTTAGTAGCTCTGATTGCTTCCATCTCTACGATTGCTGGGGTTATTATTGTTAGCTTTTTCTCCAAACTATTTACCAAGCCAATTGTATTAGTGGCCAAAGAGTTGAACAGGGTAGCGGATGGAGATCTTACAATAGAAGAATTGAAGATTACCTCCAGAGATGAAATAGGGAATTTGGCAAAAGATTTTAATTATATGATAAAAAATATTCGACATCTGATTCGGGAAGTGGATTTATCTGCACAGCGAGTGGCTGGTTCCTCGAAGGAATTAACAGCTAGCGCCGATGAGACAAGCAAAGCAAATGAGCAAATTACGCTTGCTATCCAAGAAGCCGCGAGTGGTGCTGAAGAGCAACAGAACGCTCTCTTTAAAACAACAAGCTCGATTGAGGAAATATCCATTGGTATGCAACGAATAGCGGAGAGCTCGTCATCTATTGCAGAAACATCTACAGAAACGAGAGAAACAGCAGAAGATGGTGGAATAGCAGTACAAAAAACAGTTCAGCAGATGAACTCCATCCATAAATCTGTTAATGAGTCAGATGCTGTGATTAAGCTTCTTGATAAACGAACAAGTGATATTTCCGGAATGTTAAGTGTCATTACAGATATATCTGCTCAAACCAACTTACTAGCCTTAAATGCTGCTATTGAGGCTGCAAGAGCTGGAGAACACGGACGAGGATTTGCCGTAGTCGCTGAAGAGGTTAGAAAGCTGGCAGATCAATCTACACAATCCTCTACCCAAATTACGCAGCTACTAGAAGAGATACAGCAAGATATGAATCAATCCATTCAGACCATGAGTAAGGTCAAAGAGGAAGTTCAGACGGGGATTGAGATTGCAAACGATACCGATCAGAAGTTTAAGAACATTCTTTCTTCAACAGGCTATATTTCTCAGCAGATCGAAGAATTAGCTAGCATTAGTCAACAGATATCAGCGAGTCTCCAAGAAATTTCAGCCAGTGGAGAAAATGTGGCTCATATTGCTCAACAGGCAACGGATCATTCGCAAAATATCGCTTCTTCAGCAGAGGAACAGCTTGCTTCCATGGAAGAGGTAACTGCATTAGCGAACTCTCTGTCCACTATGGCTGAGGAGCTACAAAAGCTTACGCGTACTTTTACGTATTAAGTCTAGGTATAAAAGATAAAGAAAACACCTTCACATGTATGGAGGTGTCAGGCCGCCGAGAAAGCTCGGCGGTTCTTTATGTTATAAACCTATTAGGCAGTAATCTTCCAGCCACTCGTTTTGGTCTGGAGCTCCCACAGCTTAGCGTACAGTCCGTCGTCTTTGATGAGCTCTTCATGTTGTCCCTCTTCGACGATTTTGCCTTTGTCTAGTACGATGATTCTGTCTGCGTTGACAACTGTTTTTAGTCGATGGGCAATCATGATGACAGTACGTCCCTTGATCAGGCGGCTGATCGCTCGCTGCATTTCTACCTCGTTTTCTGGATCGAGGGAGGAAGTGGCCTCGTCGAGCAGTATCACGGGAGCATTTTTGAGTATGGCCCGGGCGATGGAGATACGCTGGCGTTCACCACCAGAGAGGGTGGACCCGCCTTCCCCCACCATGGTGTCATAACCTAGGGGTAGCTTCATGATAAAATCATGACAGCAGGCTTCTTTTGCAGCTTCCTCAATTTCAGCTTGTGTGGCGTTCTCCCGCCCGTAGCGGATGTTGTTGCGGATGGTGTCCTGGAACAAGTAAACGTCTTGGAATACCATAGAGATTTTTTTCATGAGCTTTTCTGGGTCCATTTCGCTTACATCGGTGCCGCCAAACAGCACTTTCCCGTGCTGAGGGTCGTAAAATCTTGCAATCAGGCGTAGTAGCGTGCTTTTTCCGCTTCCCGAAGGGCCAACGATCGCGGTCAGAGTCCCTTGCTTCATTTCCACGGAAACATTGTCCAGCACGATGTTTTTGTCATAGCCAAAGGTTACGCTGTCAAACTGGATATCGTGATGTTCTGGGGGTTCATTTTCGCCACTCATGATAGGCTCATCCAGGAGGCTAATTATGCGTTCTCCGGCCATGGCGTCATATTTGAACGCAGGGAGACGCATGATGGCAACCGAAAGTGGATCAAAAACACGGGTGCCTACCAGTAAAAACATGGCAAACAAAGGCACTGTAATTTCTCCACCCAATATGAGATAAACTCCTACGATTGTCATCAAGGATACACCGGTTTGCATAAAGGCCATGGCGACCAAAAAGAATGGACCTAGCACGCCCTCCAGTTTAATGCTTTCCTTCATATAATTATAAAAAGACTGTTCCAATCTTTTAAAGTTCTCACCACGCAGGTTGTAAGCCTTGATTACTTTCATCCCCAACAGGTATTCCTGCAAACAATTGGCCTGAACGATTTTGGCAGTAGAATGACTCTTGCCGAGTTTTCGTTCCAAACCGGAAATACTCCATAGCAATAACACAGCTACGGGAAACCCCGCAAGCATGGCTACAGCCATTCGCCAGTCCATAAAAAGCAGACCAAAAAAGGCTAAAATGGGGATAATCGCACCGCTTACAAGCTGGGGTAAAATATTCGTCGCGGCATTTTCTAAATGGGTAAAATCATTCATCATCATGTGGCCGAGTTCCCCGGGGTCTTTTTTCATGAGGAAGCCTAGAGGAAGCTTGCGCATATGCTCTGCTAGATATGTCCGTCCATCAGCAGAAGACTCGTACGCACTGCGGTATGTGGAACGGTAAGACATCCGTTCAAACAGAAATACAAGGACAAGAAATACCACCATGCCCCCCCACACGAGCCATAGGGATTGCATATTCAAAGATGACTGTTCCGTTGAATAGTAGGCGTAGATCATGCTCACCGCAGCGGCCATGCACCCAAACGGAAACATATTGACCAAATTAGCCAAAACAGCCCAAAAGATGGGCTTCCATATTTTCTTTGGCTCACCCGCAGTAATGTTGCGTAGTTGTTCCTTTATCACACGAATTCCTCCTCCTTCTGCGAAATGTCGATTTTCCATTCTGCTGAGGATGTATAGGCGTCCCACATGCTTTTGTATAAACCCCTGTGAGCAAGAAGCTCGCCATGGGTACCGATATCGTTGATTTCCCCTTCCTTTACTACAATGATCTGATCCGCCTCACAAATGGTCGTCAAACGATGGGCGATGATCAACACGGTTTTGTCCTTAATGAGCTCGCGTAACGCAAGCTGCATCTGGTATTCATTTTCCGGATCAGCGTAAGCCGTAGCTTCATCGAGTACAAGAATGGGGGAATTTTTTAGGATGGCTCTTGCGACGGATACCCGCTGTTCCTCGCCACCTGATAGATAAACCCCGCCCTCGCCGATCAGCGTATCGTAGCCATTTGGCAAACGCTCAATAAACTCATGGCATTGCGCCGCTCTCGCTGCTGCGTGGACTTCCTCCTTTGTCGCAGTCGGCCTACCCGCCAAAATATTATTGTAGAGTGTATCGGAAAACAGGAACGTATCCTGAAACACAAAGGACAGGTTGTTCATCAACTCGTGCATTTTCATGTCGCGGATATCCACGCCACCAATGGTAATGCTTCCCTTTTGTACGTCCCAAAACCGGGGGATAAGCTGGGCGACGGTGGATTTTCCAGAGCCGGAGGGGCCGACCAAAGCCGTGATTTTCCCTTGGGGTGCAGTAAAGCTGATTCCCTTCAAAACCTCTACACTGCCTTCACCACCGTAAGAAAAGGAAACCTCATGGAACCCGATGTCATAAGAGGAAGGTTTTTTGCCGACTTCAGGCTCCTTTATGGTTGTTTCCTTGAATATGTCGTCAATGCGGTTGACCCCTTCGACAATGACGTTAATGGTGGAGGCAAAGCTGTTTAATTTGAAAATTGGAGTGGAAATACCCGGTGTTAAAACGAGAAAAAACAACAATGTTGCGGCAAAGGCTACGTTATGCGGATCAGTGCTGATGAAAAACAGCCCGACAGGTAAAAAGAACGTTGCTAACGATAAAATGATGACTTTAAAGGATACATAACCGTTTTGAAAATTGTCCGTATACGTGACGCTAAAATTACGGTAATGAAGCATGTCTTCATGGAATTTTCGGAAAGAGTGAACCGTCTGTCCAAAGATCTTGATAGAGGGCATACCTCGCACATACTGGATGGATGAGGTGTTAATGTTTTCCAGGGCATCAAAATATTCCTTCAAGCCCTGCCTTGCTTTTTTGCCGGCCATCATGGAGTATTGAGCGGCAAATCCGATCAGCATGGGGATGACGCAAGCCAGTGCAAGCCAGATGTTCAATGAAAACATCGTGACAATAATTGCGACGATCATGACGAAAGTGTTGATCAGGTCGGGCAACTGGTGGGCAATAAACAGTTCGATTTTTTCTACATCCAGCTCGACGATTTTTTTGATTTTTCCCGTGGCATTTTTGTTAAAGTAGCCTAGAGGGAGTGCTCCGATGTGATCCGACAGCTTGACTCTGATACCGTATAGGATGCGAAATGCTGCAATATGCGAGCACATCCCTCCGACATACATGAAGAGATAACCCAGTACCATTCCTCCAATGCCCCAAAAAGCCCACTGCAATATGTACGAGGCGTCCACAGCAGAAATGTCCGAAGCATGTGTTAAAAGCTCAGTCATCACAAAGTAGACTGAGAAGTATGGAACCAGCATCAAAAACACGCTCACGGTCGATAGAATGGCCGACCAAACCATAAGTGATTTTTTTTCACCTGCAAGCTCCAATAGCTTTGAGATTCCCTTTTTTTCCTTAGATTTCAACAGTTCTCACTCCCTTCTGCAGATTCTTCAGTTCAATGACTTGATCGCAGGCTAATTCGGAAAGAATGTTGTCGTGCGTAATAATGACGACTGTTTTGCCGTCCTGTGCTAGTTTTTTTACCCAAGCAACAACTTTGAGCACACTGTCACCGTCAAGTCCGCTGGTTGGCTCGTCGAGTATGATTAATTCCGCATCTGAGCAGTAAGCCGCAGCCATGGTGACTCGCTGCTTTTCGCCGCCGGAAAGGGAGGCAGGGTGCCGATCACGTAGTTCTCCCAAGCCAAAGGAATCCAGTGCTTCATAGGCCTTCAGACGAAGCGAATCATCGACACGTCTGCCTAAAACAATCTCATTTCCTACACTGTCCGCATAGAGCTGGTAGTCAGCATCCTGCATGACAAGGTAGCTGGAGGAGCGTCTTTGGCTTGCCGACAAGCGGCTTCCCTGACTGAAGATCGTACCTTTTTGCTGACGTAGAAGACCGCATAGAACTTTGCACAGGGTGGTTTTTCCAGTTCCGTTTTCCCCCGTCAGTACGGTAACTCCTCCTTTTGGGAGTGTGATGTTTACATCTTTAATCCCGTCGCCTTTTCTTTTGTATTGATAGGTAAGCTTATGACCCTCCAGCGCAGGGGAGGCTTTAGGTGCTCCTGCTGATTGGCTTATCAATCGGCTTTTTATCATATCAGGGTGGCGCAGACCGTATGGGCGTACGTCTTCATAGGAAAGCTGGGAAAATTCCTCTTTTGTCCATGTTCGTGCGATTTTTCCTTTTTCCATGCAGACAAATAAATCAGCAACAGGCAACAGTGGATGCATTCGATGTTCGCTGATGAAGAGGGTAGTGCCGTTTTGCTTGAGCCTACCGAGGATTTCAATCAGGTTTTGTGTGGAGTGATGATCCAGATTGGCAGTGGGCTCGTCAAGAATTAAAAGCGGTGGTGAAAGAACGGACACGGCTGCAATGGCCACACGCTGTTTCTGCCCACTAGACAGCATATGTAGCGGGCGGTCGAGCAAATGAAAGATGCCTAGTTCTTTCGCTTGCTTTTCAATCCGGTCTATAATCTCTTTCGGTGAGACTCCAAGGTTTTCGGCTGAAAACGCCAGCTCGTCCCGCACGGTTTCCATGAAAAACTGGCTGCGAGGGTCCTGAAATACGACGCCCATCAATCTGGTTCGCTCCTCTGGACTAAGAGAGGCAGGACTTCTTCCACCAACGGTTACCTGACCGGTGAGGCTCCCGACATAAAAGCTGGGTGCAAGTCCGTTGATAAGACGCATGATCGTGCTTTTACCGCAGCCTGAACGACCGCAAAGCACGACGCATTGCCCGGCCTTCACAGATAAATTGATGTGCTCCACACCGGTTTTATTCTCGGCTTCCTCGCCTTCATATCCATAGCGGAAGGTGACGCCGTTTAACTCAATCACAAATTCTGACCTCCTGTCCAATAAATAGCTACCCCGATCAACGCGTACAGTCCTACTGCCATGCCGTCTATGGCACGAAAGCTTACAGGATGGATAGAGGTTCTGGCGCAAGCACACTCAATTCCCCGCAACTCTGCGGACGAGGCCAGCTCTGCTGACAGTTTCAGGCATCGGACGATCAGCGGCATAAAAAAGCATTCGTAGGCCATGGCCGGATGTAGGAGAGCGCTGTACCACTGTGGAAAAATGCCTCTGGCCCGTATGCCGTCCCGAATTGCTTTCATTTCAAGCAAGACAACGGGGAAGAAGCGGATCAGAATGCAGATCATGATGAGCACAGCTTTTGGTACGTATAATCTTTCAAACGCACACATGATGCTGCTGGGAGTCGAATGCATCAGCATAGTACCGATCATGACCATCGGAATCATTCTGGCAAACGTATAGAGAATAATGATGACTGTTCCTGCGCCACTCGGCAAAATAGTTAAAATTGTCATTAGACCTATATATAGCAGCACAAAAAAAAGCGCCTTTTTGGGCTGTTTGTTGCAAAGCAAATACAGTGCGCATGTAAGCACCATCAAATGTGCTTGCAATGAATTGCTCACAAGCGTGGAGAGGATGCTTGCCAAAACCAGCACAAATAAATGCGTTTTGGGACCGAGACTGCTCATACCAGCTTTGCCTTTTTCACATGTTTTTTCATTAGCAAATTCCCGATAAAGCAACCAACTAACCCACCGATAGCAGAGATTGTGCACATGATCAGAATCATGCTAGGCGTATCAAAATAATAAAGCATCGCTTCAAGCTGTTCCGGAGAGTAGCTTTTCTTCAAAATGGCCAGATACTGCTCGCGGAAGAAAATAAGCGGTACAACACCGCAAAGAGACCAGCCTACATAAAAAATAGCGTAGCCGATGGCATTACGGACAGGGTTCTTATAGGCAGAGCCTCCCCATAGGATTAATTCGCAGATAATTCCGATCACAGCTAGTGTAAGCAGGTAATAAGCATAACCGAAGGCTACAAAATACAAGCCTGTAATGATGCATGTAAAAAACAGTACTCCACGTTTGTTAATTTTATTGGCCATAACCATATAAATGGGCCCATTAAACAGTGCAGCGGCTCCTCCTACAACCAGATAAGAAACAACCGTAAAGACCGGACAAATCGTCATAATAATGAGCATCACCACATTGAAAATGGCAAGTGTAATGAAATCACGCATTTTCCATCTGTTTTGAGCGACTGCTGTCTGTGTTTGCATGTTAAATCCTCCCTGTTTTTTCACATGTAGTTTATCGGCATCCGCCGAAGCGGTTGGGTCAAAATGTCTGTACCACCGAATTGCTTTCCTCTTCCTCTTGTCTCTGACCGGAGCCTTATTTCAGCTCAAAACGTACCCTTGACATCAAGTAAATCCCCCTCTAGTTCCTTTTTTAGAATGCCAGTGAAACGGTTATGTAGCCAGTCTCACGTTCATCGCTTTGATACTGGTATAGAATTACAATATTGATAATGAGAATCATCGTCAAAGTGGAAAAGCCTATATTTTGGCAGATATTCCTGCTATTTTCGCCAATTATCTCCATATTTCTTCGTATTTCTTGATCGATGTCCAAATTTTGGACTCCAAAAACTGGAATTTAATGAGTGAGTGACTGTAATCGTCATCGCTAACCGATGAGAAGATGAAGGAATAACGCACCTGAAACACAGCATTGCTTATCGGAAACGGACCCAGTCGTGCTGTAAGGCTGACATAATCTGCAAAAAAGTTAATCTGGTGGACCTAGGACGAGATAATTGGAGGAAAACTAGCTAATTTTACAAAAAATAGATCAAATGCAGATTTTGTAAATTAGGCCTAAATATGATTATGATTATGATTATCATTATCATGTGAATATTCATGTTCACCATGGTCGAAGCAGCGCAGATGCCAGTGACGATTGTTCGAGGGGATATCAGGGACAAGGTGGATCATAGCGCCCGACTGATGGAAAGAATGGAGGAGTTATGTTGGAAACTGATCAAACAGTCAATCCATGGCTGATTACTCATCCTGAAGCGAAAGACATCATTCGCCTGTTCTGCTTTCCCTATGCAGGAGGAGGCGCCTCTGCTTACAGAGGATGGACAAATGCTTTGCCCGATGATGTGGGAGTTTACCCCATACAGCTTCCAGGAAGGGAAAACAGGATTACGGAACAGGCACTGTGTGAAATGGAGGTGCTGGTTGAAGCAATCTCCCAAGCGATATATCCGTATTTGAATCGCCCATTTATCTTTTTTGGTCATAGTTTGGGCGCGCGAGTCGCTTTTGAGCTGACACGAACGGTTCGAAGAAAATGGAAGCTCCAGCCTTGCCACCTGATTGTTTCAGGAAGCCGCGCTCCGCACATACCAGAGCCAAATCCTCTGCATCATCTGCCTGATGATGAGTTTATCAGTGAGTTGCGTCGTTTTTCCGGTACACCTGAGGCAATCTTGCAAAACAGAGATCTCATGAACCTGTTCCTCCCGGTTTTGCGTGCGGATTTTACCGTTGACGAAACGTATGTTTATGCAGAGGAAGCGATCCTTAAATGCCCGATTTCTGTATTCGGCGGGACTGAGGACACGGAGGCGAATCGAGAGGAGATTGAAGTCTGGGCGAATCATACAAGCTCTGCTTTTACGCTTGAAATGATTGAGGGGGATCATTTTTTTCTGACGACAAAAAAGGATTTGCTTTTGCCGTCTGTCGCCAAAATCGTTGAACAGCATCGGGAAGTGACGCTAGCAAGAAGGAACAGCTGATGGATGGGTGCAAAATCTGTCCAAATGGAAAATAAGTAGCAGTCAATGTTGCAAGTACGAGTAACACAGTGGCCGGAATCACAATTCATATGTAGCCCTGTTGCTGACGACGGCGGGGTGAATTTTGGAGCAAGCATTCGAATCCAGAGACAAAGCACGGGTTGTGTATTCCTGTCTGGAGAAGGAATCGGCAGAATAGATCGATTTTATTTTTGAGCAGAGATTAGGAGCTAGTCGACTGAAACGAAGAAAAAGTGAAAATTGGAAGCAAATCCAGAGGGTTTTACCAATATAAAGAAAATTTATCGCCCAAATGTATTGACAATGATTATCATTATCAATATCGTATTGTTAGACAAACCATCACGATAATGCAACCAGATTGATAGTACCCTGCATGATCCCGCTTCGGGTGCACAATGATTTACCCGCAGGTATTCAAGAGGAGGACATAATGAAAGCAACTACAGAATGGTTTGAGGATACTGCAAAAAAATACGAACAACTCGGATTTTGGGAGCCAAAAACGCTTGGGCAGCAATTGCGCACGTGGGCTGAACAATATCAGAATCGAGAAGCGCTAGTGGAGGAGGAGAACAGACTCACCTACAGGGAGCTCGACAGTAAGGTTGATGAGCTAGCTTCTGGTTTCTTCCAGATGGGAATCAAAAAAGGAGACAATGTCGCTGTACAGCTTCCGAATCGGATTTCCTTCGTACTCACATGCTTTGCCCTGTTTCGCATTGGCGCTTTGCCGATTCTGGTTTTACCGGCTCATCGAGAGGCTGAACTGGACGGAATTTTTACGCTCGCCAAGCCGGTTGCCTATATAGTTCCAACTACGTTTCTTGGTTTTGACTACACAAAAATGGCAGAACAGCTGGTTAAAAAGCATCCATCTGTGAAATTCATCATGACCGATGGAGACAGTGACATCGGCATTAATCTTGCAGATATCAGCGGGACGCCGGTAGAGCTAGAATCGCCTTCGTACAAAGACACCGCTCTCTTGCTCTTATCTGGTGGAACGACCGGTACTCCTAAGCTGATTCCAAGAACCCACGCAGATTACGCATACAATGCAAAAGCAGCCGCGACACGCTGCAAGTTGACCCCGCAAAGCGTCTATCTTGCTGTTCTACCGGTTGCACACAACTTTCCACTATGCTGCCCTGGAATCCTTGGCACACTGTCGGCTGGAGGCAAAGTCGTGTTATGTAAAACCACAAGCTGCGATGAAGCTTTCCCCCTTATTGAAAAAGAACAGGTGACCATCACCGCCCTTGTACCTTCCATTGTCCATGTATGGCTTGAGGTGCTGGAATGGGATACCTCGAACGATCTCTCAAGTCTTGAAGTCCTACAGGTAGGCGGCTCCATGCTAGATGAAAATCTCGCGAAACGTATCATACAGGAAATGAAATGCAAGCTTCAGCAGGTGTTCGGGATGGCGGAGGGGCTCATTTGCTGCACATCCCTTGACGATCCTGAGTCTGTCGTAGCTAACTGCCAAGGACGTCCACTCTCCGATGCGGATGAGGTCCGAATTGTCGACGAGCATGGAAACGACGTTGAGGTAGGCGCATACGGAGAACTACTTGTCCGAGGACCCTATACGATAAGCGGGTACTACAGAGCTTTGGAACAGAACCGCGAGAGTTTTACTCCCGATGGATTTTACCGTTCTGGCGACAAGGCAAGGATTACTCCTGAAGGAAATTTCCAGATCGGAGGACGAATCAAAGAGCAAATCAACCGTGCGGGCGAAAAAATCATGCCTGCTGAAGTGGAGGCGTACTTACGTATGCATCCAGATATTAAAGACGCTGCTCTGATTACTCTTCCCGACCAAACGCTTGGTGAGAAAAGCTGCGCATATGTGATCACAGACAATCAGGAAATTACTCTTGCTGATATCCATGCCTTTTTCCATGAAAAGGGAGTGGCCCGTTATAAAATGCCGGATCAAATCGAATTCATCGATTACTGGCCACTTACCAGCGTCGGCAAAGTCAATAAAGCTAAGCTCAAAGAGTTGGCCACAGCACCAAAACGTAATGCAAAGCAGTGCGAGGTCTCCTATCTGGAAGAAATCGTGGCTTTTGAGGGAGATGCTCATTTGGCAGCGTCACAAATCGTAGAGCATGGTCTTTTTGAAAACTATCTGCTCTATGAAAACGGAGATGAGCTGTCGTTGGGAATGGGGATTCATGCCCTTGTATCCGTAGATGCCCAAAATACAACCTTAGCCTACGACAACCAAACAATTCGCTTTGAAAACAACCTGTTAAGTGAAACGATTGACAAAGCGTTTGCATCCGTCCCGCTCCAAAACTGGCGTGCCTATGGAACCGTTAACTTTGGAATGGCCCGCTATTATCAAAATCTGCCATTACTGTCTGAAGACGGTTGCCTTATCAAGCTGTTTATTCCTGAGGTGGAGATACGCTTTACAAAAGGCTCCATCCTGCTCAGAGCACTGAGTGAAGAAAAACGAAATGAATTCGGTGCGTTACTACGGGGGATTCAAGTGAATGGTCTTGACGAAGAGAAAAATGCTCTTGTGCAAAGAGTGGACAGTCACAAGCTGGATGTTCCTGAGGTTAATACGTATGGTGCTGAAGCCTATATGCAAGGGGTAGCGGAAGCCGTACGAGAGATTAAGGAGCGGAAATACCACAAAGTGATCTTATCTAGAAAAATTCCGATTCACCAAGAGCTTGATATGGTGGCTAGCTATATCGCAGGTAGAAGAGTTAACACTCCTGCTCGTTCTTTTTTACTTAGCCTCGATGGTTTAAGTGTGGCTGGCTTTAGTCCGGAAACGGTGGTTGAGGTTGATGGCAGTGGATGGGTAAGCACCTTCCCGCTTGCAGGAACGCGGTCACGTGGATGCAGCGAGGACGAGGGGGACAGGCTCAAGGCTGAGCTTTTGAATGATCCTAAGGAAATTGCTGAGCATGCTGTATCCGTAAAACTGGCCTTTGAAGAGCTAAAAAGTGTCTGCGATTCTACGACGATCTTCTTGAGCGATTTCATGTCTGTTGCCAGCCGGGGAACAGTTCAGCATATTGCCTCAAGACTAAAAGGGAAACTAAAGCCGGACTTCAACTCATGGGATGCGTTTCGTGCGCTGTTCCCTGCTGTCACTGCTTCTGGTATTCCAAAAAAAGAATCGATCGATGCCATAGGCAGACTCGAGTCTGAGCCGAGAAATCTCTACAGTGGCTGCGTCATGACCTTTGACAGTGATGGTGCAATGGACGCTGCCCTGGTGCTACGAACAATATATCAACAAAACAACAGTGCATGGCTACATGCCGGAGCAGGTGTGGTAGAGATGTCTTTACCAACCAGAGAGCTGGAAGAAACACGTGAAAAATTGAGCAGTTTTTCCAGGCAGCTGGTTATCTCCAGCCGTGAAGTAGAAAAAGTAAAACCAGTTTAGGGCATTGCCTGGGAAGGTGGTATTTTGATGAAACATCTGATTATTGACAGCCAATCCGCAAGCCCTGCCTCCTCATTGAGCTATGAGGAGGTGCGGAGGCAGATTCAGGCTGTGTTGCCTTCGCCTGTCGAGTTTGCTGATGATCAGAATCTGATCGAGTTGGGATTGGATTCGTTGCAAATGATGAGGATGGTCAACAAATGGCGAAAGGAAGGCGTGAAGGTTACGTTTGCCGAGCTGATTGCTGCCCCTCGCTTGAGTGATTGGTGGGCGTTCTTGCAAAAAAACAGTCCGGCGCCTTCGTTAGTGGAGGAAAATAATATAGCAAGCCAAGCACAAGAGGACGCGAATAGTCCCTTTCCGCTTACGGATGTGCAATATGCCTATTGGATTGGACGTCGAGATGATCAACCGCTGGGCGGAGTTGGATGCCATGCCTATCTGGAGATTGATGGCGAGGGAGTAGAGCATGGGCGTCTAGAAACCGCGTGGGGACAGTTACTAATGCACCATCCGATGCTTCGGGCAAGATTTCTAGCTGATGGACAGCAAGAGGTGCTGAGCACTCCCTTTACAAAAACGGTGCCCGTTCATGACTTGCGTTTCTATTCTGGGGACGAGCTGACCCAAAAGCTGGAGAGCATACGCACCCGGCTGTCACATCGTCGTCTGAAGGTGGAAGAGGGAGAGGTAGCTGGTTTGGAGCTGAGCTTGTTGCCAGCTGGCCGTACCAGACTCCATTTTGATATTGATTTGCTTGTCGCTGACGTGCAAAGCTTGCACATTCTTTTACGAGATCTGGCAGCAGCTTATGCACGTGGTTGCCAGCCAACAGCACCTGTTCATTGGAGCTTTGCCAACTATCTCAAACATGAGACACAACATCGGGTCTCAGACAGACAAAAAGCCGCTCATTATTGGCAGGAAAAGCTGTCAACGCTACCAGGTGCTCCTGGCTTGCCGCTGAAGGAAAAGCCGGAAATGATTAAGGCCCCTGTTTTTACAAGAAGGAATTATTTCGTGAAAGAAGCGGATTGGATGCTTTTGCAAAAACGATCCGCAGCTCAAAGGGTCACGCCAGCGATGGTACTGTTAACGGCATATGCGGAAATTCTTGACCGATGGAGCACCCATTCGCAGTTCCTCATCAATATCCCATTGTTTGATCGCCAAACTGGGGACGCTGGCATTGAAGATGTTGTTGCTGATTTTACCAACCTGCTCTTGCTTGCCGTTGACTTGCGTAACCCTCAAACTTTTCTGGATCGTGTGCGAACGGTACAAGGACAGTTTCATCAGGATGTCGCACATGCAGCTTATTCCGGCGTACAGCTTCAACGTGATCTGGCGCGTGTCCGCCAGGGAGAGCGGGATTTTGCCCCTGTTGTTTTCGCGTGCAATTTAGGTACTCCGCTGATCAATGAGGAATGCCGTCAGACTTTAGGACAGCTCTCCTATATGATCTCGCAAACGCCTCAGGTATGGCTTGATTTTCAGTCCTATGAAATGGATGGTGGCCTGTTGCTGGCGTGGGATTCCGTCGATCAGATGTTCCCGGACGGTATGATCGACCAAATGTTTGCCGCCTTTGGTCAACTCATGGACTGGCTAGTGGCTCAGGACAATGACTGGCAAGTTACACCGGAGCTTCTTCCTACTCTGGAGCAGCAAAGACAGAACAAGGATGACGAATCGTCACTTCCACAACCGAGTCAATGCCTGCATAGCGCATTCTTTGCTTATGCTGCTACAAATCCGCAAGAAACGGCGCTGATTGATAGTTATACACATACTTATATTTCGTATGGCGAACTATCTAGGTACGCGTTGCAGGTGGCGGCATTCCTTAAGGAACAGGGAATAAAAGAGGGTGATCCTGTGGCCGTCAGCATGCCGCGGGGGATTGAACAAATCGCCGCGGTGCTTGGCATAGTTGCACTTGGGGGCTGCTATGTCCCGATCGGTACCGGACAGCCGGCTACCCGGCGCGAGCGAATCCATAAAAAAGCGGGCATTCGTTACGTGCTTACCGATGACGAATGTGCTCAAACCTTGGATTGGCCAGACGACGCCGTTGTCTTGTCGATCACAGATGTACAGAACATAGTTCCCTTGACTGAACCTGTATCCATTTCTTGGGATAGTCTCGCTTATATCATCTTTACTTCGGGTTCCACGGGTGAACCAAAAGGGGTTGAAATCAGCCATTCCGGAGCATGGAATACCATCGCTGACATCAACAGGCGCTATCAGGTTGGTCCAGCTGATCGGATCTTGTCGGTTTCCTCTCTCGATTTTGATCTTTCTGTTTATGACATATTCGGATTGCTGAGCGTTGGCGGCTCTCTTGTGCTGATTACGGAAGAGACACGTCGTGATGCCGTACATTGGGTAAAGCTGGTTGACCAGTATCAGGTCACACTATGGAACTCCGTGCCAGTACTGCTCGATATGCTGCTGATTGCTGCGGAAAGCGGACAGTACGACAGTTTGCCGATTCGCCAGGCGATGCTTTCTGGGGATTGGATTGGCCTTGATTTGCCGTCACGTCTGAAACGTGTAGCCGCACACAGCCAGCTGGTTGCGATGGGGGGAGCCACAGAGGCTTCCATCTGGTCTAATTTCTTTGATGTTACATTACCTCTACCTTCACATTGGACATCGATTCCTTATGGACGCCCGCTAACCAATCAGGCTTATCGGGTTGTGGATGGAAAAGGAAAGGATTGCCCCGACTGGGTAGCGGGCGAACTATGGATTGGAGGAGCTGGTGTCGCACTAGGCTATCGGGGTGATCCGGTGCTTACCGCAGAACGTTTTGTCAATTGGAATGGTTCCCGTTGGTATCGAACTGGTGATCTGGGACGATATTGGCCTGATGGCACAATTGAATTTCTCGGGCGTCAGGATTTTCAGGTCAAAATCAGAGGCCACCGCATTGAGCTAGGCGAGATCGAAACGGCAATGAAGCAGCATCCGGGTGTACGTGATGCAGTCGTCACCGCTGTAGGCGATTCGCGGGAAAACAAGCATCTGATCGGCTATGTGGTTCCTGAACGTGAAAACGAATCATCCCTGTATGACAGCGTAAGCGCTGATCTGAAACATAGCGAAGTGCTCTGGGATGCCCTGATGAAGGCGGGACGCGGACAGGAGCGACCTGATGAGATCAGTCCGGAAGATTTTCCTGTGTTTTGGGCATATATAGAGCGTCTTGGCGTTCGTTATATTTGCCGTGCGCTGAAACAAGCAGGGGTAGATTTGCAGAAAAACCAAAGCTACACGCTCGATGCCCTCATGCAATGTTGCAGCATTCAGCCGCGTTACCGTGAGTTGATCCGACAGTGGCTTCAGATATTAGCTGACGAAGGATTTGCCAGAATAGACGCATCGGATACATTCGTCATCGTTCGCCCGATACCGGAAGAATTGCTTGATAAGCCGATGGAGGGCAAGGTGCCTCCTGCATGGGAGCAACATGCACAAGCACTTTTGCGCTATTTGCAGCAAATGGACAACGCCAATGTCGCACTTTTGACAGGAGAGCTTGACCCGCTGGCCTATTTCTTTTCAGATGAGCTATGTTTGACTCCGAATGATCTGATGCAAGCACTCCCTGGCACCAAGCACAGAAACAGCATTGCACGGTCGATCATCGAAGGTCTTCAACATGGCCTGCAAGCCAAATCGGAACCGTTGCGTATTCTGGAAATCGGGGCGAGGAGCGGATCGCTAACCGAGTCGTTGCTACCTTTACTGCGCTCTGATGAGACTCTTTATACGGGCACGGATAACTCGACCTTCTTTACGAATGCGGCTAAAACCAGATTCAAAGAGTATCCGTTTGTGCACTATCAATTGTTGGATATTGACCAGAATCCACTGGCTCAAGGCTATGATGCACATCACTATGACGTTATTATCGCTGCGGATTCCCTGCATCGTGCGCGGAATGTTGGAACGGCTCTTTTACATATGCAATCCCTTCTCGCCCCTGGAGGCTTGCTGATTTTGCTGGAAATGACTCGTAATAGCCGTTTGCAGCAAGTAAGTACAGGGTTCCTTGAAGACGGATTTATCTATTTTGAAGACGAAAGACATGCAGAACAGCGTCCGCTTCTATCGGTTGAAAAATGGCAACAATTATTGCAGTCGCAAACCTTCGCGCAAGTTGCTTCCTTCCCGGAGCAGGATGATCCGGCCAGTGTTTTTGGTCAGCATGTAATCGTTGCGCAGGCACCGCATCATGTTACTCAATTCAATCCGGTCAAGCTATCTGGTTTTTTGAACCAAAAGTTGCCTGATTACATGGTTCCGTCTGCTTTCATCCTACTGAGCGAAATGCCACTCACTTCCAATGGCAAGGTGGATCGGCAAGCACTGCCGACTCCTGACAAGCTGATCAAGGCAAAAACGGAAAAAACCTATACAGCTCCGAGGACGCCGATTGAAACAGCTCTTGTGGCGATCTGGTGCCAGCTTTTTGGAATGGAACGCGTAGGTATTGCTGATAACTATTTTGAATTGGGCGGAGATTCGCTCTTGGCTACCAGACTAAGTGCTTTGGTACGTAGCAAGTTCGAGGTGGAGCTGTCATTGGGCCGGATTTTTGAAAAGCCTACCATTGCAGGGATGGCTGAGCAAGTCCAGACACTTATGGATCAGAAAGGACAGCATGACGAGTCTACGGAAAGCTTGCCTCAAATCGTCCCGGTTCCACAGGATCGGAACCAGCCTTTCCCAATGACCGATATCCAGCAAGCGTACTGGGTCGGTCGAAGCGGTCTTTATGCATTGGGCAATGTCTCCACCCATTGCTATTTTGAAATTGAAGGACAGAATTTAGATCTTGAGCGGATCAACCGTGCCTGGCAGAGACTGATTGATCACCACGAAATGATGCGGGCGGTTATTATGCCGGATGGCTGGCATCAACGAATTTTGGAGAATGTTCCTGATTATCTGATCAATGTCAATGATTTGCGAGGCAAGACTCCTGAAGAGGTCGAGTCCGAATTGAAACAGATTCGGGAAGAAATGTCACATCAGGTGCTATCTACAGACGTGTGGCCTCTGTTTGACGTACGGGCATCCCGCTTTGGAGAAGAGCGCGTTCGCCTTCATATCAGCTTTGATAACCTGATTTTTGATGGGTGGAGCATGTTCCATCTCCTGAGCGAATGGACTAGGCTCTATCATCAGCCGGATGCACCATTGGCTACACTAGACCTGTCATTCCGCGATTATGTCCTTGCCTTGGAAGAGCTTAAAGCATCTGAGCTGTATCAACGCGATCTCGACTATTGGATTGCCCGTTTGCCAGAATTGCCCCCTGCTCCACAGCTACCTTTGGCTCAAAATCCAGAGTCTCTTTCCGAACAACGATTCAGTCGTCTGGAAGCAAGGTTGTCTAAACAAACATGGCAGAAGCTTAAAAAACGGACGGCGGAGGTTGGGCTTACGCCATCGGGAATTCTGCTGACAGCTTATGCTGAAACGCTTGGTGCTTGGAGTAAGAGCACCCGCTTTACCATTAACCTGACACAATTTAACCGATTACCGCTGCACGCACAAGTCAATGATATCGTAGGGGATTTCACTACGTTGACCTTGCTGGCTGTGGAGCTTTCGGAAGGAAAGACAATGTTGGAACGGGGCCGGAATTTGCAGCAACAGCTTTGGAGCGATTTGGATCACCCTTATGTTGGGGGGGTTCAGGTGCAACGTGAATTGGCGAAACAAACTGGGGAGCATCATGGCGTGACGATGCCGGTTGTCTTTACGAGCGCACTGGGGGTCGACCAGTGGAGCGGAACCGAATCCGACGGAAAGTGGCTGGGCAAGCTCGTGTATAACATTACACAAACACCGCAAGTATGGCTGGACCATCAAGTGGTGGAGCAAGACGAGGAACTGCTCCTGATTTGGGATGCGGTCGAAGGGCTTTTCCCTGAGGGAATGCTTGCCGACATGTTTAGTGCGTATTGCCAATTGCTACAGCGACTGACCGATGATGATGCGGTATGGAAAAAAGAGATGTCTAGCCTTATAGCTGTCCCACGTCTAGAAGCAAGGGCTGAGGCCAACGCGACAGATGCACCTGTATCTTCAGAAACGCTTACCGGATTATTTGCAAAACAAGCTGTTTCGCAATCGAATCATCCAGCCATCATTTCTACTAATCGAATCTTGACCTATGAGGAGCTGTCTATCTCCGCTGATGAAATAGGCAATTTGTTGCGGGAAAAGGGAGTCAAGCCCAATACACTGGTTGCAGTCGTGATGGAGAAAGGTTGGGAGCAGGTTGTGGCAACGCTTGGGACTCTGAAGTCCGGAGCAGCTTATCTGCCGATCGATCCAGCGCACCCTGAAGAGCGCCGTTCACAGCTTCTCTTTGACGGGCAAATCCGCATCGTACTTACTCAGTCTTGGCTGGACGAGCAATTGAGCTGGCCTGAGAATGTTGAACGACTGATAGTAGATCAGATGACAGCAAGGAATGAGGCTATGAGTCTACTGCCGCTTGCAGAGCAGCCGGATGATTTGGCCTACGTTATTTACACCTCAGGGTCAACAGGTTTGCCAAAAGGGGTTATGATCGACCATCGAGGAGCTGTTAACACCATTGAAGATGTGAACCAACGTTTTTCTGTAGGACCAAAAGACAGGGTACTCGCTCTTTCCAATCTGAATTTTGATCTATCGGTGTATGACATTTTCGGTATGCTTGCAGCAGGTGGAACTATCATCATGCCGGAGGCGGATAAAGCCAAAGATCCTGCTCACTGGATTGAATGGATGAAGCAGGAGCAAGTGACGGTTTGGAACACGGTTCCGGCACTGATGCAGATGCTGATAGAGTACGCTTCTGGACGAAACCTAGAACTACCACAATCTCTGCGTCTGGTCCTGTTGAGCGGTGACTGGATTCCATTGGATTTGCCGGACAAGATCAAGGCTTATTTTCCAAATGTACAGGTGATCGGTTTGGGAGGAGCCACGGAGGCGTCGATCTGGTCGAACCTGTATCCGATCGAAGACATTGACTCAAGTTGGAAGAGCATTCCGTATGGTCGCCCGATGGTCAATCAGCGCTTCTACGTGCTTAACGAATGGATGGAAGATTGTCCCGTATGGGTGCCGGGGCAGCTTTATATCGGTGGAATTGGCCTTGCTAAAGGCTACTGGCAAGATGAAAGCAAGACCAATGACAAGTTTATCCTGCATCCTCGAACAGGTGAACGTCTCTATCATACAGGTGATTTGGGTCGTTACTTGCCGGACGGCAATCTGGAGTTTCTCGGTCGAGAAGACTTTCAGGTAAAAATTCGTGGTCATCGGATTGAATTAGGAGAGGTTGAAACGGCACTGAAGCGTCATGATGGGATAAAGAACGCTGTCGTTGCAGTACCTGACGAAGTAAGCGAGGAGAAGCGCCTGGTAGGGTATGTGGTGCTTGATCAGGAAATGGGAGCTGAGCTGTTGGAAACCGAGCAGGTCGATCCGACTGTTTGCGCATCACGCTGGCAGGCAATTACTAGTGCTGGTCAGCTACAGGCCTCCCAACTTCCGGATTCCGTCGATGCTGACGCAATCGCGAAGTTCCTCCATGAGGCAGACCGTGTAAGCTCTGCCTACATATGCCGCACGCTGAATGACTTGGGGATGTTCTCAAGTGAAGGAGAGCGTTATTCCATTGAGGAATTGATCCGACGGTTTCAGATTCATCCTCGTTACAAGACCCTGCTACTTCATTGGCTAAATGTGCTTGTGGAAGAAGGGCTACTCGAAAAAACGGAGGATGGTACCTACCAAAATCCTCGTTCATTACGCGAAGAACTGCCTACATTTACACAGGATGGGAAGCTATCGGTTTCATCTGGGAGTTCGGAAGCGGTACAGGCTCTTGAAGATGGTTTTTTACGAGACTATCCACTGTTTATCAGGTTATTAACAGGCAAGCTTGATCCGCTTGAGCTTTTCTTTGCGGAAGATGCTTCTTTGACACCGGCAGGACTGAGCAGGTTTGACTTTACGCGGGAGTATTACAGCAATCTTGCTAAAGAGGTGTTCGGCACTTTAGTGAACAGCTATCCACCTGATAAAGAGTTGCGGGTGCTAGAGATCGGCACACGGGCCGGTAGTTTGACACAAACGCTTGTGTCCGCTTTGCCTGCGGATCGTGCCCGATACATATATGCCGACGAGTCCTCCTTTTTTACAGACAAGGCAAAGCAGACATGGGGAGAGAAGGCCCCGCTTGAATACGGTCTGTTTGACATGAACACAGCGCCGCTTTGGCAAGGCTATGAACCGCATTATTTTGATGTGATTGTTGCGGATAATACTCTGCACCGCACCCGAAATCTGAACATGACACTTGAGTACCTGAAAGGAATGCTGGCACCCGGTGGAGTTCTGTTTCTGGTAGAGTCAACTCGTAACAGCCGCCTTATGCTGACCACTGTCGGGTTTTTTGAAGATGGATTCAGTCGACTAGAGGATGAGCGCAAGGCGAATTATCTTCCTTTACTAGCGGCAGATCAATGGTGCGAGGTATTGGAAAAACAGGGCTTTTCAAACATGCTGGCATTCCCGCAAAACGGTCAGGTCGCAGAAAAATTCGACCGGCACCTAATCGTGGCACAAGCACCTGAAACGGTTAGGGTGTTTAGACCGGAAAAATTGTCCGATGCCATGCAGAAAATGCTACCTGATTACATGATGCCAACCGAGTATGTACTGCTTGATAAGCTACCTCTTTCGGCCAATGGGAAAGTAGACCGTAAGGCACTTGCGAAGCTCGGAGGGAAGAGAGAGAGCTTGCCGAAAAAAGCGCATGTCGCACCTTCCACCGAGACAGAAATCAAAATAGCGAGTGTTTGGGAAGAGGTGCTTCATTGTAACTCTATCGGAATACATGACGGTTTCTTTGCACGGGGCGGGGATTCGTTACGTGCCATTCAATGCATCAATCTCCTGAAAGAGCGATATCAGATTGAATTGTCTATGCAAAGTCTTTTTGAGTATTCCACGATTTGCATGCTTGCCGGGTTCATCGACACGAGTGCTTCAGCAACAGAACAGCTTGAAGCAAATTATGACGAGGGAACCATTTGATTAACTAGAACGGAACTGCGTTGTCTTCAAGGAGAATGAACAAGGGAATCGCGACTTTATGGCAAACGTCAGCCTTGTCTTCTCTTTGGAAGCTGGCGCAGGAAACAGGCTTAGAAGGGGGAGAGAACATTGGATAAAAAAACGATTGGTATCCTGGGAGCTAGTGGAATCGTAGGCAGAGAAGCCGTTCAGACCATTCTTGCTTTTACGAACCATCATGTTGTGCTAGGGGGCAGAAATCCAGATAATCTTTGCGAGTCTTTTAAAGAGATGGAAGCCAGGATCGAATGCCTCCAAGTGGATGTTTACAACGAGGAGCAGCTTCATCGCTTTTGTAGCCCATGCGACATTGTCATCAATTGTGCTGGGCCTTCCAAACAAATTGTCGATACCGTAGCTTCTGCATGCATCGAACATGCAGTCCATTATGTAGATGTTTCTGGAGATGAGCATCTTTACCGCCAATTGCTAAAGAGACAGCACGAGATCAAAGAGAAAGGACTGCTGTTTCTTATCTCTGCAGGGGTTTACCCCGGGTTATCGGAAATCTTCCCGGCTTACATCGCTGAAAACGAGTTGGAAGAGATCGATTTTCTTGAATTGTTTTTTGCAGGTCAGGGCGATTTTTCCTTAAATGCAGCCTACGATATTGTGTGTAGCATTGAGGAAGATACCGGTTTGGGAATGACCTATTGCAAGCAAGGTGAAGCAAAAAAAATAGACGGTTCGTTTCATCGGAATTATGAACTGCCACTCCCGGCAGGCAAACGTGACACTTATCCGGTCTTAACCCAGGAATTCAGCCAAATGGCAAAACAAAAGAAAATATCATCTGCTTACTTTTACAACAGTTATCAAAACAATTCTGTTTTGAATCAATTTGTGATGATCAAGGCTTTGCAGCAATACAAAACCGAAGAAGAAAAAAAGGCGTCAGCTAAACTGCTGGTTGAGCAGTTCAGTGCAAAGAAGCAGGGTGTGGAGGATTTCACCATGTTCCATCTGATTGCCACCGGAAACCGAAACGGCAAAAAAATGCGGTTGGTATCAACTCTCCTGTATCGGGGGGACTGGAATCGGTTATCGGGCATCATTGCCGGAACGGTAGCTCGCTTGATCGCGGAGGACAGAAGTAAGGAATCAGGTTGCTTCTTTGTGTCAGAAGGCGTATCCGCGACTAGATTGATCGGTGCTTTACGTGAGCAGACGATTGACCTTACGCATTCATTAATCGAAATAAAATAGAGGTGGCATATGACAGAGAATCGTAGGTTGCGTACCGTGGTATGTGGTTCCCGATTTGGACAGTTCTACCTTGAGGCTGTAAAGGCATTGCCGGAACAGTTTGAATTGGTAGGTTTATTGGCAAAGGGCAGTGAGCGCTCCCAAAATTGCGCAGAACGTTACGGAATTCCGTTGTACACAGATGTTGAGCAACTTCCTGCCGACATTGACCTTGCTTGCGTCGTATTACGCTCCACAGTCATGGGCGGCAATGGCACCGAGATGTCGCTTAAACTGCTTGCCCGCAACATTCATGTCATTTCTGAGCAGCCGATTCATCACAAAGATCTGGCTCTTTGCCTGAAGCTGGCACGGCAACAGGGGGTACATTTCAAGACAGGTGATCTCTACGTGCATCTGCCTGCTGTGCGTCGTTTTGTTGCGTGCGCCCGCACAATGCTGGAACAACAACCAGCGCTCTACATTGATGCTGTGTGTGCCACTCAGGTTTCTTTCCCGCTCATGCATATATTGCAAGAAGCATTGCCGAGTATTCGTCCATGGAAAATCAGTCATGTTCTCAAGGATGAGGGGCCGTTTCAAGTAATAACCGGCCTACTTGGAAAAATTCCGATTACGTTGCGGGCCCATAATGAGGTCGACCCGAACGATCCAGACAACCATCTTCATTTACTGCACCGAGTGACGATTGGTGTGGCAGGCGGTAGCTTGTCACTCACAGATACGCATGGTCCTGTTATGTGGCAGCCACGTTTGCATGTTCCAGATCTTTCGAATATTCATGGTGAGCTGGCAGAGGCACCGCCAGCACACATGCTTGAGAATAGCACGCAAATACTGGGGCCAGCAGAGCCTACCAGCTATAAGGATATTCTCATGACACAATGGCCGCGGGCAATCGGTAAGGATTTGGTAGCAATGCGAGACATGATTTTGGGACAAGTCAACAAAGCCGCTATGGATACGCAAGCGCAGCAGGAGCTTTTGTGCTCTCGTCAGTGGCAAGATTGGACCCAGGCATTGGGATATCCGGTGTTGCGCTCCAACAGCAGTCATCAACCGTTATCAATAGAGTCTTTACAAAAAGCGGCCCTGAGCATAACGGAAGATTTATGCGATCATACTGATTCGGCAACCGATCCTGAGGTGAAAAACAATGTATTTGCTTGCACAGCATATGCCGAGGGAGAACTGAGAGGGATTGATGCCGGGTTGGTGAGAATGTGCGTCGAGCGATTGGATGAAGCAGCTTTGTCTTCCATGCTGTTTGCTTTGCAATCACTAGGAGCGCTGACAACAACGGAACATGGATACAGTGAGGACGATATTTTCTCTGCTGTGAAGGTAGCGCCACGTCATCAGCCTGTCATTATGCGCTGGCTACAGATATTGACGGAGCGAGGTTATCTAGCACAGTCCGGTAGGGAGTATCAATGTGCGATTCGGATGACAGCAGACGAGGTACAGCGTCGTTGGGATTCAGTTAAGAAAGCATGGAACGGGAAACTAGGCTCTCCGATTGTCATCGACTATCTCATGGCT
The DNA here is from genome assembly GCF_002706795.1 of Brevibacillus laterosporus DSM 25. Classification (NCBI taxonomy): domain Bacteria; kingdom Bacillati; phylum Bacillota; class Bacilli; order Caryophanales; family Paenibacillaceae; genus Brevibacillus; species Brevibacillus laterosporus. Next base: position 899,707 of record NZ_CP017705.1, on the reverse strand, counting down.
AATGCAGACAAGCTTCCGGAACTGATAAATGATAGCCAGCAGGCCGCACTGCTATTATTTCCCGAGGGCCGCATGAATGTTGCTAATGCTCTGTATCGGGATACGCTTATGGCGCGGTATTTGAACAAGTCGGTAGCGGAAGCGGTGATGCGGATCGCTGCTATAAAACAAGCTACCTCCTCTTCTTTGTCGGCTACCTCGAAAGCGTCCCTCCGCATTCTGGAGGTAGGCGCAGGGACAGGAGCAACTACCGATGTGGTTGTGGAGAGACTGAAAGCATCTGTTTCTAAGCAGTTGAATCTGGAGTATCTGTACACAGATGTGTCTCACTTTTTCCTATCAACAGCTCGCGAACGCTTCAAAGATTACCCTTGGATGCGTTTCCAGACTGTCGATATTGACAAAGATCTGTTTACGCAGGGATTGACACCCGGAAGCGTCGATATCGTGATTGCGGCAGGCATGCTTAACAATGCTCGCGACACGGATCAGGTTATGCACAATCTCATGCAAAGCCTTGCTCCGGGGGGATGGTTGGTCATCACGGAGCCTACTAGGGAATTTGTGGAAATGCTCATTTCACAGGCCTTCATGATGACTCCTCCCGAGGACGATCGAAAAAATACGCAATCTACCTTCATGTCTGTCCAGCAGTGGACTGATGTAATACAGCGTGCAGGCGCCAAGGAGTTTGTAGTACTACCAAATGAAGAGCACCCGCTCGCTCCTCTTGGACAAAAATTGTTTGTTGTAAGGAAGGAAGCGGATGCTGACGTGCAGTAGCATGTGCAGTAGCGAAATCAATCCGTAACGAAATGGCCAAGCTCAAAAAAATAGGAGTGTGTACATATGCCCCAAAACATCAAGACGAATTGTGCCCGGTTGCTGACGCGTCTTCGAAATGAAGGAATTTTTCTATGGCAAGAAAATGGGAGTCTGCGCTACAGGGCACCCAAAGGAACGCTTGCAGCTGGTGATTTACAAGCGCTAAAAGAGCATAAAGTGGAAATTTTGGCTCTATTGAGTGCCGAAACCCGATCGGTGACGGTCATACCTGATCCAAAAGCCCGGTTTGAACCTTTTCCGCTGACAGATGTGCAGTCAGCTTACTTGCTGGGGCGGCATGACTTGTTTGGCTATGGAGGTGTGGCGTGCCACATCTACCTGGAATTAGACTATCCCAAGCTCGATCATAAGCGAACACAAGTGGCTTGGAACCTGCTCATAGCTCGCCATGATATGCTACGGTCAACGATTGATCAGAATGGAGAGCAGTGCGTGATGGCGAACGTGCCGCACTTGGAAGTGACTTATACAGACACAAGCGGCTTACATAAGCAGGAGGCAGAAGCCAGACTTGGGGAAATTCGTGAAAAAATGGGGCATCGTATTTACGATACAGCTCGTTGGCCCTTGTTTGATATTGGCTTGACTAAAATGAATGACCGTTCTGTGCTCCATGTATCCATGGAATTTCTTATCGCGGATTGGGCGAGTATCTGGCTACTCTTGTCTGAATTTGAGACGCTCTACAAGGAGTCAGGACAGACGTTGCCCGAACTGTCCCTTACGTTCCGCGATTATCTGCTCGCCGAACGCAGCTTAAAGGAAACTACGACGTATTTCAGAGATAAAGAGTATTGGCAACAACGAATGGATATTTTGCCTGCGGCTCCAGATCTGCCTTTAGCCAGACAGCAAGCCAAATCAGGTGAGGCACGCTTCCGTCGTCGCTTTATCCGGCTGGATAAAACCGCATGGGATTCGTTCAAGCAACGTGCCCAAAAACGGGGATTGACGCCAACAACTGCTGTAATGACTGCCTATGCCGCTGTGATTGAGCGATGGAGTCGAAGCAGGGCGTTTTGTCTAAATCTGACGTTATTGAACCGGCAGCCATTACATGAACAGGTCCATGACATTGTCGGCGATTTTACATCGGTCAATTTGCTTGCGGTAGACTGGGATGCGGAGCGTTCCTTCCAAGAACGGGCACGTACCATTCAAAAACAGTTATTTGAAGATTTGGATCATCGCTTGTTTTCTGGAGTAGAGGTTATGCGGGAGGTGGCCCGCAGACGAGGGCGTGAAGCCGCTTTGATGCCTGTAGTGTTTACCAGTGCGATCGGACTAGTTGAACCGGCGGAGGGTAGTCAGTTGACAGGTGAAATCGCCGGGTACGGCATCAGCCAGACACCACAGGTTTTCATTGATTGTCAGGCCATGGACAGTTCAGCCGGGCTACAGGTTAACTGGGATGTGCGAGAGGGCGTTTTCCCTGATCAAATGATTGACGACATGTTTGATGCCTTTGCAGAATTGCTCCAGGCATTGGCTAGAACCGAGCAAGTCTGGGAGGCAGGGGATGTGATTGCTTTGCCTGCCTGGCAGATTGCAGAGCGGCATGGTATCAACGAGACAGCGGCTACTTTGCCGGATCATTGCTTGCACCAGCAGGTACTGAAGCAAGCAATGGCGGCTCCAGACCGCCCTGCCGTGTTTGACAGCGAAGGGCAGGTTTCATACGGGGAGCTGGTGAAACGTGCTGCAGCTGTGGCTAACAAACTAAAAGAGCTCGGCTGCGAGGATCAAGACCGCGTTGCTATCGTGATGGACAAATGCGCACATCAAGTTACAGCGGTGTTGGGTGCTTTGTTTGCTGGAGCCGTTTACGTTCCACTTGACAAGAAGCAGCCAGAATTGCGTCGTCAGGCTATGCTGGAGCAAGCGAACGTCCGCTTTGTCTTGACGGTGTCGACCATACAACTCAAATGGGCAAACAACGTACAAACAATTGAAGTGGATAAAGTAGAGCCACATCAGGATAAGTTGATCCTGTCTGCGGGAAATCCGGACTTACCTGCTTATATCATTTACACCTCTGGTTCCACAGGGCAGCCGAAGGGAGTCGTCATCAGCCACCGCGCAGCAGCCAACACCATTGTGGACATGAATCGCCGCTTTATCGTCAACAGAGAAGACCGGGTGCTGGGGCTTGCCCAACTGAGTTTTGATCTGTCCGTCTATGATATCTTTGGTCCTCTGTCCGTTGGTGGCGCATTGGTTTATCCGAGTGCCGATCGACAGACCGACCCATCTCATTGGGCTCAGTTAATGGTTGAGCATGGGATTACCGTGTGGAATTCGGTACCGGCCTTGATGCAAATGCTGGTCACTTATTTAGATTCCGAGCCGAGTATAAATGTACCAAAATTGCGTCTGTCCTTGCTTTCCGGAGATTGGATTCCTCTGACACTGCCAGACATGATGCAAAAGCGCCTGCCTTCTGTACAGATTGTCAGTCTGGGCGGTGCCACTGAAGCCTCCATCTGGTCGATTTATCATATATACAAAGGTCTTGAGGCGGACTGGCACAGTATTCCTTACGGTCTGCCGCTCGCAAATCAGGGATTCCGTGTTCTGGATTCGCAGATGCGTGATTGCCCTGTGTGGGTAACCGGAGAGCTGTATATTACTGGACATGGCTTGGCCGAGGGCTATGTGGGGGATCAGGCACTCACTCAGGAGCGATTTTTGCTGCACCATGCGGATGGAGAGCGGCTTTATCGCACAGGAGATTTAGGCCGTTACACCCCTGGTGGTGAAATCGAGTTTCTTGGTCGTGAAGATAACCAAGTCAAAATCAGAGGACATCGAATCGAACTAGGTGAAATCGAGTCGGCCTTGTTTAAGCATCCTGCCGTCGCCGCAGCTGGTGTTGTGCTGGATGGTACGAGCGATGAACACATCCTGTTGGGCGTTGTGGAAACCGACCGCCAAAAAGATCGGAACCCTGAAGGAGAAAAAGCGGAATTTACGATGCTGGTAAATGGGATCGGCGAGCAAGCCAGCGCTGTAGCAGATCGACTGAGTAGAGCGGAAATCGAGTCAGCAATGGCAGACCTTGATCAAGCAGTGCTCCACTCCATGTTATATGCACTACAAAAGCTAGACTTCTTTACCAATAGTGAAAAATATACTATGGAAGACATACTCCAATCCGATAAAATTCTTTCCAACTATCACTGGTTGGTTCGACGTTGGGTCGCAAAGCTGACGGAAGCTGGCATGCTACATGAGCACCCTGCAAAACAGTTCAGTTGCTCGATACTACAAGACGATAAGACGGTAGACGAATATTGGGCACAGGCAGAGGCAGCGTGGACGAACATGCTTCAAACAGCTGGCTTCACCGCCTATGTGCGAAAAAATGCGGAAAAGCTACCGGAACTACTAAGTGGTCAGCAGGATGCTGTTTCCCTGTTATTCCCTGAGGGCAAGCTCGACCATGTTCGCTCCTTGTATGTTGATCATGTCATGGCCAACTATCTCAATCAGTGCATGTGCACACTTTTGCAACGCATTGCCCAGCAGCAGTCGGGCAAGACTTTGCGGATTTTGGAAGTCGGTGCGGGTACTGGTGCAACGACAGAGAACGTGTTAAAAGCGTTGGAAGGCTTTGATATTGAGTATGTATTTACAGATGTTGCAGCCTTTTTCATTCCGGGAGCTAAATCCCGTTTTGGACAATATCCGAATATCCGCTTCGGTGTTTTTGATGTAGACAAGGATTATCGGGCACAGGGATTGGCTCCTAACAGCTTTGATGTCGTACTAGCTGCCGGAGTATTGGAAAACGCACATGACATTCCGGCAAGTATGAATAGGCTGAAAGAACTCATTTGCCCCGGCGGATGGCTCGTATTTACGGAACCGACTGTGGAGCACTTATGGATACTGGCTTCGCAGGCGTTTATGATGATGGAGCCGGGGGATCTTTTGCGAGCCGAGACTTCCTACCTGGACCGCGGGGGATGGATGCAACTGTTACAGGAAGAGGGAGAGGAACACGTTTTATCGTTACCAGAAGAAAATGACAAACGCACCTCCCTGGGCTTTCATCTATTTGCTAAGCGCTTTAAGCAGGACAGGGTGCCGGTAAGAGCAGAGGAGCTGGAAACCTTCCTTTCCTTGCATCTGCCTGCTTATATGCTTCCTTCCCATTTGCAAATAGTAGATGCTCTACCGCTGACCGGAAATGGCAAGGTTGACCGGCGCGAGTTGGCAAAATGGCGCCCCGCATCGCCCGTACAGAATACCGCAGCAGAAACGGACGAGGATGGGCAGGACATGCTGGAAGAGCAGCTTGCCCAAATTTGGGCGGAAGCATTAGGAATCCCTGGAATTGGTAGATCTCAAAGCTTTTACAAACACGGGGCTGACTCACTCATCATGGCGCAAGTAGCCGGAAAGCTACGTGACAAACTGGCTGAGGACCCAACACAGGAAGGAATCCCTTTTGATGCTTTGCTTAGACAAATGCTGAACTATCCGACCGTGGCTGCACTGGCAGAATTCATACGTTCGCGCAGTCCAGAAGCAAAACACGATCAGGAAGTCTCTTGGCCCAAAATTCAAGGGGAATCAAGCAATGCTGTCATTATTCCATTTGGAGGAGAGGGGACAGGACCACTCAGAGTTGTGTTCCACGCTGTCTTGGGTACAATGGATAGTTTCCGCCCGCTTCTGGAACAACTGAAAGCACAGAATTTGGGGAGCGTAGTGGGAATTTCCATCGCGGATATAGAGCGATATTGCGCGCTTGAACCGTCCGAACTCATTGAAGCGGTTGCGGATGATTATACGGAATGCCTGCTACAAAGCGGTCACACGCAGATGCAGCTTATCGGATATTCCTTAGGTGGTTTGATTGCAATCGAAGTAGCCAGACGTCTTGTTGAACGAGGAATCCATCTTGCGGACGTAGTTTTAATTGACATTCCTCCGATTGTTACGGAATTCGATGATGATCTGCTGATTGAAACACTCTTTGTCCCCAATTTGAATATCACGCTAGAACAGGCTGGTTTTGGTGGAGTTGATCAAAATGATTTGGCCCGGGGTGTCATGCAGCTTATTGAAAGGCATGGCAATCATATTCCACAAGGCTCGGCATGCACCATTGGCGGCGATGAGGGGCTTGATAAGGTGGGTGAGCTATTTCAACGACTGTCCGCACTTGACAGGAGAGAACGCTTCACGGCTTATGTTGAAGCAAGTGCCCGATCTACTGGCGAGCAAATGCCGGTTGAGATGGCGGAAGGTTTGTGCAAGGTCTTTCGTCAAAGCTTTAAGGCCGCTCGCTTTACGCCCCCACCGTACATGGGTGACATCCGTTTCTTGATGGCAAATGAGCCGTTTCTATTTTTGCCACGCACCAATGAAACGACCCTTGATTTCTGGAGAGACGTTTGTCTGGGCGAATTAGAAGTAACAGAAATCGCCGGGAACCATTTCAGTTGTATAGTAGAACCGAATGTAGGTAATCTGGCACGGTTGCTAGCAACACCACTTGACCAATAATAAACAAGCCTCGAAAACTGACTCGGGGAGAAGATAGCAAAAGAGGGATGACTCAGGTGTGCCTACTAAAAAAGTGGGTTCACGAAGGGAGGAGGCATCCCTCTTCTTATGGCTTGATTCAGATATAACTCAACTCTGACACCTTCACTTTGTGAGGGTGTTTTTTGAGCTTTTACCCAATTAGTAGCTTTTAGCTGAAAGTGCAGGTACCAATAAAATAAATATTGTAAAAAATTCCTTTTTTAGATATAATAATGACTGTAGTCAAATAATGACTGTGGTCATAATTAGGGATGGATGGTGGTGTTTACAATGTTAAGGGATGTAAGGAAACAAGAGCTGAAGGAGCACATTTTCATGCAGGCCTTGAAATTGTTTAAAGAAAAAGGCTTCGAGAATGTGACGGTTGAGGAAATTACAAAGGCATGCGGCATCGCTAAAGGTACGTTTTATAATTATTTTCCCAAAAAAGAAGCCATTCTACTACATCTAGGAAAAACACAACTGGAGTCGTTTTATCAAAGTATAATCCACTACGCAGACGAGCCGAATTTAAAGAGGAAGCTTACACTACTCTTTCACAATTTGTTTGCACGTTATACCGAGCATCCCGATCTAATTCGACTAATCATTTTGGAATTGATGCGCTCTACTTTACATATTCAAGAAGAAATCAGTGTCGTACAAAGATTTAGAGAAGCGATTACTTCCATGCTTGATGATGCCCAAAAAAGCGGTCAGCTTTCCGAGCAAATGATCACTGAGGATGTTGCCTCTGTGCTTGTAGGCGTTTATTTCAATACGCTCATGGTATGGTTATCCTCTGATGAGGACGTTACGGGGATAGAAACGATTTTTCAGCGCCAATTTGAAGTTGTCTGGCAAGGAATTCATCCTCAGGGGGGATAAGAAATAATGGATATTTTCGTCGGGATATCTATTCTACTCTTGGTGAGTATTGGCTGCATTCACGTATATTGGGCGTTTGGTGGCAAATGGGGGAAAAGTGTCGCTATACCTACAGATGAATCCCAACAACCTACATTTGCCCCAGGCACAGTAGGGACGCTTCTTGTTGCTTTGCTGCTGTTTGGAGCGTCGCTTCTGTTGATGGCTCAGGGAGAAGTTTTCCTATCAATTCCCTCATATCCAATTGTGAAGTGGGGGTGTTGGGGTTGTATGGCTGTGTTCGGACTACGGAGTATAGGTGATTGTAAATATGTGGGATTGTTTAAGAGAATGAAGAATACACGTTTTGCTAAGTACGATACCTATCTGTTTACACCGCTTTGTTTATGGCTATGTATCAGCTTTTTATATGCAATCAGTCGATAGGAGGAGAAGGTATGAAAAATAAATCCTTTCTGATTATAGGTGGAGGAATTGCAGGTCTGACAGCTGCTATTGCGTTACAGCAATTGGGGCTTGATGTAAAAGTGTATGAGCGTTTTCCAGAAATTCGTCCTGCTGGAGCTGGGATTATGATTGCTCCTAATGCTTTGAAAGCTCTGGCACGCGTAGGATTAGACAAAGCGGTGCAGAATCAAGGCTATGTAAGTCCGAGAGGTATTGCTATTCTAAACAAACAAGGTGCTGTATTATCTGAGATATCTACGAGTACGCAGCAATATACCACGGTATCCATTCATCGGGCAGAATTGCATCAGATACTACTCTCCGCACTTCGACCAGGCACTGTCATTTTTGGAAAGGCTTGCTCAGATTGTAGGCAAGATAATGAGGGTGTAACTGTTACCTTTGTAGATCAGAGTGAAGCCTCAGGAGATTATTTACTAGCGGCCGACGGTATTCATTCGGCTGTAAGGAAGAAGCTGTTTCCTTCCATTAAGTTACGATATTCGGGCTATACATGCTGGCGTGGTATTGCTCCATGCTGGCCGGGTTCGGGTGAAAATTCGCAATTTACTGAAACTTGGGCTGCACAGGGACGTTTTGGTGTCATACCATTAGCAAATGAACGGACCTATTGGTATGCTTTGGTGAATGGACCATCTGGAGATAGGCGGTATGTAGAGTACCGGATTAAGGACATAAGCCAAATCTTCGAGGGTTATCATTCTCCAGTTGCGCAGGTCTTGTCAAAAACCCCTGACGATAAGATGATTCATAACGATATATTTGATTTAGAGACACCTGAACAATTTGTGTCCGGACGTACGCTACTCCTCGGTGATGCTGGACATGCAATAACGCCGAACCTTGGACAAGGGGCATGCCAGGCAATAGAGGATGCTCTAGAGCTTGCACGTTGTTTCATACAGCATTCGTCTGTCGAGTTAGCTTATCAAGCATTTGAGATGAGACGAATAAAAAGGACACGAGCAATCTCTCAGATATCTCTCCAAGTAGGTAAAATTGCTCAATTAGAGAATCCATTTCATTGCGGTTTGCGAAATAGTGTCATGAGACTTACCCCTTCCTCTCTTCAAAATAAGCAAATGAAGGATCTATTCAATGTAGAATTTTAGGCTACATGATCACTATAAGCCTTTCTCTGGTTACATAAATAGAGAGAGGCTTGTTTTCTATCATTTTTTCTTTTTGGCTATCATTACATTAGAAATATTCATATAATTATTATTTTATTTTATTCCAAGTTTATCCATTTTTATTGATTTAATGGTAAATTATATACAAGTAATACAAATATATTTACTTTGGGAGGAAACAATTGTGTTTAAAAACCAAATGAAAAGAGTTATGGCTGTTGGAATGTTGAGTTTTGCTGTTCTGTCAGTAGGGTCTGTAGTTAGTGCTGCACCTATCTCAATAGATCACAGTAAGTACTCTATTGCTCCCGCAAATGAATATTTACAAGGGTTACTATCAAAAGAAGATTATCCTACAATTGAAAGCATTCCGTCCGAAAAAATGGGTGGAGGTTGTTATGCCATTACAAAATATGTTCTGGAGAAAGTCGAAGAAGAGGGTGATAGTTGGCTCGTTACTTATAAAAAGGTTGATGAATAAACTAAAAGACAAAGTTCTTTTCTATATATCGTTCGTTTATGAAAAGGCGCCCTCCAGCGTCTTTTTATGTTGTTTTAGCATAAAGAGCCACAGAATCCGTGGCAAGTCACTCTAGTGTGGTACATAAAAAAATATAAAAACAGGAAGATATGTCAACTTTTCATCTGACACTACCCTTTTTTACCCAATAATTTTGCTGTTCATGCTCCTAGTTCCTACATTGTGACTTTCTACCCTTGTGGTAGTAAATCATATTTTGTTATACCATGTATAGTTCTTGCTTAACAAAAGGAATACCTTTCCAATCAGGAACAGAATGCTAGAAGAAAGGACGTGCTATGGAGCCGATGATGACCATGAAGCCCCCAATGGAAACGTTATATGAAACCGAGTTAAAAGCCCTAGTAGCAAATGACAAAGGGTCTAAGCCACCGAATTGGCTATTGTCTCCAAAGTCTGTCAGAGATTTTATCCTGGGGACAGAGGCTCCGCTAAAGCTAGAGGAAGAAAAAATCACCATCACAAAGAAATTCTATGGTGATGATGTGCTGATTGAAAGAGCTATTGTCTCATTGGCTGGAAATCGAGGGCTTATGCTAGTAGGTGAGCCAGGGACGGCAAAGACGATGCTAAGCGAACTATTATCAGCGGCGATATCTGGGACAAGTACCAATACGATTCAAGGTACTGCTGGAACGACGGAGGACATGATTAAGTACTCCTGGAATTATGCCATGTTACTGGATAAAGGTCCTAGTCTTGATGCTTTAGTCCCTTCTCCTTTATATACCGGGATGAAGAAAGGTATCATTACACGCTTTGAAGAGATTACACGATGCCCCTTCGAAGTCCAAGATGTATTAATTAGCATTTTAAGCGACAAGGTGATGAATATTCCCGAAATTGAGGATGGTATTTTATTTGCAAAACCAGGTTTTAATATCATTGCGACGGCAAACATTCGGGATAAAGGTGTAAATGAAATGAGCAGCGCCTTAAAGCGGAGATTTAATTTTGAAACAATATTTCCTATCAATCATGTAAAAATGGAGGCTCAGATCATTGAATCCCAAGCTAGGAACATGTTGCAACAAAGTGGGGTTGATATTGCTGTTGACTCTTCTATTATCGAAGTCCTAGCTACTACGTTTTTAGAATTGCGGACAGGGGAGACGAGAGAAGGCTATAAAATTGATAGTCCACAAGCTGTCATGAGTACTGCTGAAGCGGTTTCTGTCTATGTACAGAGTGCTATGACCTCTTATTTTTATGACAATAAGCCCATTACCTTGGAACGATTGGTTCAAAATATGCTGGGTGCTGTAGCCAAGGAAAATCATAAGGATATTCATGTTCTGCAAACCTATTTTTCAAAAGTAGTGAAACAAAGGGCAAAGGAAGAGGACTTATGGGGAGATTATTACAATCAGAAGAAATGGATCAGATAACCGAGCTATGTGAGAATAAAATATATAATCTTGCCAGTCAGGTTGTCTATTTCCCAATTCGTCACCACAGCCCTGCTTGTTCTTTTCACCTCCAAAAAACAATTGCGGCGTATAAGCCCGAAATCATTCTGTTGGAAGGGCCAGATAATAGCAATCATATTATAGAAATACTGACTCATGAGGATACCACGCCACCCGTCAGTATCTATTATGCATATAGTAAAAAAGAGCATAACTATACCTGCTATTTCCCCTTGCTAGATTATTCACCTGAGTATGTGGCTTTAAAGGAAGCGAAGCGAAGGGGGATTCCTGCTCAATTCATTGATATAAGCTACGGGAGTCGTCAGGAGAGTATGAGACACGGGCCTTACGATAAACAAGAGTCCAAAAAAATCTCCTATCATGATGAAACCTTGCTTACCAGTTCAATTTTTATTAAACAACTTTGTCAAAAGATGAACTGTCGGCATTTCGATGAACTTTGGGAAAAGGTCTTTGAAGTGGAAGGGATCAAGAAATCTACCGAAGATTTTGTGAAAGAAGTATATACATACTGCTATTTCTCCAGAATGTGTTACGAGGAAGGGATGCTAGAGGCAGAGGGGCATCTGATCCGTGAAGCACACATGAAGAAAAAAATTTTTGAAGCACAAAAAAAATTTGATCGAATCCTCGTCGTTACAGGAGGATTCCATACCTATGGATTACTAGAAGATAGAGTCTCAAACGTTAAAATAAAACAGGTAAAAAATGAAAAAGTCTACCCAATGGTGTACACCTTCCGCGAGGCGGATCATTTGAATGGATATGCAAGTGGAATGCCCTTTGTTAATTACTATGACACTGTCTGGCGGGCAATTCAGAAGAAGCAAGCCCATCCTTATAACAAGAATGCGGTTCTCTTCTTAGCCCAATTAACAAAGAGCTTGCGAGAAAAAGGAGAAACGGCGTCGGTTTCAGACGCTATTGAAGCCTATCATTTAGTTCAGGGGCTTGCTACCTTTCGTTCCAAATCAGAGGGCGGGGCCTATGAATTACTTGATGCTGTTACCTCAGCATTTACAAAAGGAGAGCGGTCACTTGCCACATCACAACCGTTAGAAACATTACAAGAGTTAATGATGGGCAATAAAATTGGTAAAATTGCCAAAAATGATCTAGATGTGCCGATTGTACGCGATTTTAAAGAAAGAGGTAAAAAATATAAGTTACATCTACATACGACCAGTAAAAGTAAGAAAATAGTAGACCTGTATGCTAAACCGCTACATCGAGAGATTAGTTACTTTTTTCACTGTCTACAGTTTTTAGTACCAGAGTTCTGTCAAAAAATTACGGGACCTGATTGGGTGGGCAATCAGCATATTCATGTAGTGAGAGAAAGCTGGGATTATAGCTACTCCTCCTATGTAGAAGCGAGGCTTATCGAAAACTCAATTTATGGAGGAAGCGTTAAAGAAGCGGCGATTCATAAAATTGAGGAGTGTATGAAGGAGCTTCCTGATCATCATAGTAGAGCGGCGGCTAAGTGGCTTTTGAAGTCAATGCTAATGGGGCTAGAGGAATTGAGCGACAAGCTTTTTGATCTGGTGGAGGATTTTGTAAAGAAAGATGGAAGCTTTGTTTCCCTCTGTCAAACTCTTCAAACACTTACAGTTCTTTCTGAACAAAAACGTTTGTTTGCTCTGAAAGAAACGGATCGATTGCAAAAGCTTATAGAGGAAACCTATTACCATGCAGTAACAAAAATCTATGAAATAACAAAGCCTAGTCCAGAAGAAATAAATGACATCGTTGAATACCTGAAATTTCTCTATATGCTTTCCTCCAAGGAGAGCTGGGGTCTATCTGTTGATATTTTTAAAGATCAACTAGTTAGTTTACTTACCGTCAGTGATATTTTGCCTCGTTTTGAAGGCGTTATCATTGCTATTTTATGTAATCTGGACGTATTGGATCGTGAGGAAATAGCGTTAAAAGCAAGGTCATATATGTTTGGTACGCCTGAAAACATGTTACATACTGCTGCGTATTTACAAGGAATATTTACAATAGCCCGTGATGTGTTCCTACACGATAAACAGTTATTGGAGGATTTGAACAAGCTTATTGGCAAGCTGTCTTATGAGGAATTTTTGCAGATCGTACCGGAGCTACGTCTAGCCTTTACTTATTTTACGCCTATGGAAATCATGCTTATTTCAGAGAAAGTAGCTTCTATATTCCAAACTACCGCGGAGGATTTACAAAATCCTGTTATTGAAGAACGACTACTGCAGCAGGTAAGGAAGATGGATCAGGCTATTGAGAAGGAGTTTGCAAAATGGAACCTCATCTAAACAAAGAGAATCTCAATCGCTGGAGGTTATTATTGGGCGAGAATTCGAAGGAAGCGTTAACCAGTATCGATGGCTATAAAGAGGCTGATTTTACCTACTCTGAAATAGATGACATCTTGGGCTATCTCTACAATAGAGAATACAAGGAAGAACAAGGTTATCGAGCAAAGGGTGGACGGGGTGACTCGCAACTAACCGTCCCTACGTGGATACGTAAAATCCGCAAAATTTTTCCTAAGAAAACGGTAGAGACTCTTGAAAAACAAGCGATTGAAAAATATAACATGACAGAGCTACTCACGGACAAAAAAGTACTCGAAAAGCTTGAGCCTAACATGACATTACTAAAAAATATTCTTCAATTTAAAGGATATATGAAAGGCGAAGTGGTCAAAAGCGCCAAGGAAATGGTGCGCAGGGTGGTAGAGGAGCTGAAAAGAACGCTTGAATTTCAAATTAAAACGAGTGTTGTGGGTAAGCGTAATTACCATCGCAGAGGATATATAAAGTCAATAAAAAACTTGGATTATAAAAGAACAATCAGGAAAAATCTGAAGAATTATGATAAACAAAGAAAACGCTTGTTTATAGATGAATTATATTTTCACAGCAATACCCAGCAACAAAATAAATGGAACATTATTATAGCCGTAGATGAGAGCGGAAGCATGCTGGATTCGGTGATATACAGCTCTGTCATGGCAAGCATTTTTCATCAGCTTTCTTCTCTCAAAACTCATCTCATTATCTTTGATACAAAGGTAGTAGATTTGACCGATCAACTAGAAGACCCTGTCGATCTATTGATGAGTGTTCAATTAGGAGGAGGGACACATATTGCAAAGGCTTTGAAATACGGGAAGACTTTGCTCGAAAATCCCAACAAAACAATATTTATCTTAGTGAGCGATTTGGAGGAAGGCTACCCCATTTCGGAGATGTATCGTACAAGTAAAGAGATTATTGATACGGGATGTAGGTTCCTAGTTCTGACTGCTTTGGATTTTGAAGGAAACGGGGTATATAACCAGCACGCAGCACGTACCTTGGCAGATATGGGAGCGCATGTTGCAGCTATTACGCCAGATGAGCTAGCGCGTTGGATTGGTAAGATTATCACTTCATAACCTAGATAAAGCGCATATTAAGGAGGATTTCCAATGGTTTTAAAAAAAATGGCAAGCAATCCGTTAATCTCTCAATTTGCTGATAAATTTGTTAAAGACTACTCTGGACACTACTCCAGACAAAATCCTCAAAACTATTCCATTGACTCCAATCAATATAATCAGATTATTGCTTATGTTTCTGGAGAGTCAGACATCTTTCCCAGTATTCTTGTTCATCCAAAGGTGTATGCCTATGATTGTATGTCTCAGCTAGAAAAGATGGGGAAAAAAGGGACAGACGAAACCTTCTTTAGAGCGGCAGCTGTCCTTTTTAAAACGAGCTCAAATGAAAACCATAGAAGTAACGTACTTCAGATTTGTATTGGTCATTTCGTGAAAACAATCAAGCTGTCGCAAGTAATAAAAGATGTAGAGGAACAAAAACAAATCGCCATTCGCCAACTGTGTGATACGAAGAAATACATAGGAGATGCCGCTATTTCCTTTTATGTCGACACTCTCATTAAAAATTATGTATCGAGTTTAAAGAACTCATATTCCGTCACAGATTCTGCTGTTCCATTGCTACTAACTCTCAACTACCTATCTCTTGTTGATAGCGGTTACCTTGAACAGATTAAGGATCAGATTCCTCCATTTATGTATTACCTGCTTACTGATAATGTAGAGGGATTACAGCAAGAGATTTCGACCGCAATTGAAACACTAGCTTCTGTTACCTTGGCAAAAAGAGATTGTACATCTGCAATTTATTTGGATAAACAAATCCGCAAGCAGAAGATAGAGGCTATCCAAAATCAGTTTAAACAGACTCCTGAGTCACAAACCGAGAAAACACTCAGCCGCTCTGAGTTTCATTTATATGCTACTTTGGTTCCATCAGCTCTTCTCTACAGAGTAAATGTAAGAGGCAGTAAAGCGAATTTCTTAGAACAACAGGCTGAACTAGATCGGGAGCTATTACGTGCAATGAGCTTGCTCTATGAAATTATCCCGCTTGATTTAATCCATTCCTTAACTTACGAACATCGAGAGCTAGAAGTAGATTTGAACCAAATGTTGGAAGGAATCATGCCTATTACAGAGCCGTATGATTTAATTACCTACGCAATTAGGGAAATGCGCGGCTATCGCGTTGAGTGGCAGTCAGTGGAAGAGAGAATACTTGTGAATACCGAGAGATCGAAAAGAGCAATGGTGCTTGTTTCGGATTGGTTAATGAAGGGCTACATGTTCAAGACGCTCCAGGATCACGGGGTTGATATGTCTGATCAGGATATAACGATAGAAGATGTTGTACTTGCTTCTTTAAAGGAAAATAACAGAACTCATAAGCTCTATCGATACCTTACCGGTAAGCTGTCCCTGCAAGAAATATTGGACGAATGTACTCAATCAGCTTCATCTGCTAACAAATTTAATTCCTATGATATAAAGGATCAATTATTTTTGTTCACGTTTCTACAGGTTGAGAATACCATCATTCAGCGATTTGTCGCCTTTTTGAGCCATTATGGGACCCAACAAGAAAATATGTCCCTTATTCATATGCTGTTCTCCTCGTCTGCATTTGACCCGGAGAAATGGATCGCCACGTATGCAGATGATCCGCAAGTGAATATCGACCGTTTTTTACTTCATATTCTTAATTATAAAGGATCAGTTGATTACTACAGTGAACTGTCAGAGGATTCCTATCAAAAAATTGTGTTAGGTAATATCGAAAAAAGTCTACAGTTGTATAGTCAATTAGGTGCAGAAGCAAGAATGTCCATTTTAGAAAATATTTTTGCGAAAAAGAATGAGCTAAATCAAGAGTACTACTATCAAGCCATTCAGTTGGGATTACAAGATACCTCCAAAAAAGCAAGCAGTATAGCGCAAGCAGAGTTTATGAATATAAAAAATAAAGACCTTTATATTCGAATCTATCAGACTGAAAAGAAAGCTAAGCTAAAAGAGTTGGCATTGGACGCCTTACGTGGGATGGAAAACTATCAAAGCATTTATCAGGAGCTATTATCAAATGAGACGAGTAGTAAGTTCAAAACGTTACTTCAAAATTTGATCGATGCTGCTACACAGAGTCCAGATAAAACACTTGCAACATTTGGAAACGTAGTAGACAAAAGAAAGCTAGCACGGTTGAAATGGCTGATGATTGAACAACTGCCCGCACTCCTAGATAAAGAAGGAGGGGAACTGGATGCAGAAGTAAAAGAATACATCTTAACGCAATCTGTTGATTTTATGACGGCACCCAACCCTCTTGTCTTGAAGGTGAAAGACTATGCTGATTCAGGTTCATTAGCTGATTTCGCGATGGAATTATATACGATGTGGCTGGCTAATCAGGCGCCTGCTAAGGAAAAATGGATCTTGTTTGTATGCACCTCTCTTGGAGATCGAAGAATCATAGATGAGTTAAGCCGACAGATCAAGGAGTGGGCTGAAGCAGGACGAGGTGCACTTGCATCTAATGCAGTTAAAGCCCTTTCCTTTATGCAAGAGCTAGCAGCTTTTGTGACTATTGATCAAATGAAACGGACTGTGAAAAATAGACAAGTGAAGGCAGCGGCAACCGAAGCCCTAGCCATGGCAGCACAGAACTTAAAAATAACGCCTGAAGAACTAGAGGATCGGTTAGTTACGACACTGGGCTTTGATCATAGGGGAAAGCGTATTTTTAGCTACGGTCAGAGAACGTTTACCGTAAAAGTAAATAATGACCGCCAATTACATGTAACGAATGATGAAACGGGAAAGGTAGTGAAAAATTTACCTGCACCTGCCCAAAAGGATGATGCCACTTTAGCTGAGCAAGCCAAATTGGAGTTCGCCCAGTTGAAGAAGGATGTAAAAAATCTTGTTACTATCCAATCCTTACGACTTGAAGAATCGCTTTCTAAACAAAGGCTGTGGAGTACAGCAGCTTGGAAGAATCTCTTTGTAGAAAATGTGATGATGCAGAAGTTTGCGATTGGCCTAATCTGGGGTGTGTATGAGGAGGGCAAACTAAAAGATACCTTCCGTTATATGGATGATGGTACCTTCAATACAGTTGATGAAGAAGAGTTTGAATGCAAGGAAGAAGCGCTTATTGGATTGGTGCATCCGATCGAACTCAATAAAGAAGACCTGCAAGCCTGGAAAACACAGTTGGAGGATTATGAAATGAAGCAGCCGTTTCCTCAATTGGATCGTCAGCTTTACTTTCCAACAGAAGAACACCTGAAAAATAATAGAGTTTCCGATCTACCGGAAGAGGAATATTCACCAACTGCTTTTCCAAAAAACCTGGAAAAGTATGGATGGTATAAAGGAATGGCACAGGATGCAGGCTTCTTCTATGAATTTTATAAAGAGTATGGAGATATGATTGTTGAGTTAAAATTCAGTGGTACTAGTATCTCCTATTATGAAGGCATGGAAGACATCTCCTTAGAGAGCCTGGCTTTTTATTCCAATAAGCACGATCGATATTATTACTATGAAAAGAGTCAGCCCTTACCAATTTCCAATATTTCACCTCGTTTATTTAGTGAAACAATTTACGATATCATGCGAGCTACAGGAAAATAATAAGATACCTGCTGAGGTGGGAGAAATCTCACCTCAGTGCTGAAGCTATTTTTCAATGAAGAGGTGCGTATGACGGATTTTTCAATTCAATTTGAGCAATTTATAGCGCTTTGTACAGAAGAATATCTGATCAAACATGCCAACAAAGGCTTATATAATCGTGCCGTGAAGGATATGGAAAAAGGCTTACAAGTAACATTCACGTTTGAATCTGATCATGTGATCTGTAAGCTAGAGGATGAGATCATATGTCATGTAAAAGCTGATATGGATAGTCATGCTTGCAACTGTCCCTCAGATAAAATCTGTAAACATATCATAATCGCTATCTTATCCTATAGGCAAAATTATCAGCCGGAGATAGAAGCGAAGCCTGCCGATTTTTCGTGTCTACTAACACAGCCCTTGGGTGAAATTTATCTCCAGTTTACAGAGGCACAGGTGGAAGAAGTTCTGTTTCGGCTTTCCTATGCAGAGCAGCTAGAGATAGGAGAGGGTTCTTTTCTTACGGTTAAAATGAGCTGGCAGGACGTGGAGGTTTCTTTTACGGAAGAGGCGGATATACGGAAAAGCATTTGTAGCTGTAAGCAAAAAGAGCGCTGTATTCATCGATTAGAAGCTATTCTTAGGTATCGAGCAATGCATCAGGCGATCGACGATTCGTGGTATCAAACACAGAAACAAATCGATTATTCGTTGGACGTGGTTCATGATAGCAAACAGATCATAACAGACATCATTAGTCTGGGCCTCGCTAAACTACCTGAAACGATTTGCGCAAGATTAGAAGTAGTAGCAATTGCAGCACATAATGGGAATTTACCTCAATTGGAAAAGGATATTCGTAATATCCATGGGCAATTAACATTGTTTTTTCAGCGTCACATCCGTTTTTCTAAAGAAGCATTTCTCGAAAAGCTAACAAGTACCTATTTGAGTACGGTTGCCTTAGAAAAAGAACAAAGTCAGGAGCAACTAAGACAAGTAATAGGGCGCTTTAAAAGTAGATACTACACGGTTCCTAGATTGCGTCTATATGCGCTTGGAGCTAATCCGTGGACGACCCGATCCTCCTATAAAGGAATTACCTATTACTTTTACTGCATAGATGATAAAAAGATATATAGCTATACAGATTCAAGACCTGTTTACTATGAGGGAATCGAGTTTCGCTTTAAAGAACAGTATGAACAGAGATCTCCTTGGGGAAGAGAATTGACGATGAATGAATTATCACGATCTCAGCTGGAGCTACGAACATGCAAAGTAAATCAGGAGCAACGCATTTCCTCAAGTGAGGAGACGTTGTTAGAAATGAAGCCAAGAGAAGCAATTGAAAATGTGGATTTCGGGGATTTCCTTGTCCAAAATTGGAATGAGAGGCATGATAAAGATCAGCACGTAGCTTTATTCCAAGGTAGACGGGAGCAACTGGCCATAGTACAAGTAAGAAAGGTAAACAGCTCGACTTATGATCAAGGAACGCAGAATTTTACCTTTACCATCATTGATCAGAAGGGCCATGAGCTAGTCATGACGATTCCCTATAACAAGGAATGGGAAGAGACGATTCCTTTTTTAGAGAAGGATGAGAAGTTTTTGGAGCTCCGCGACTTTTATATATTTGTTCACGTTTATGAAGACAATATCTATCCAATCAGCTTTTTAAAAGAAGGGGCAGTGACCAATCTGAAGCTGGATTTTTAGGGGCGTGATGCATGATGAATGCACTGGAGCAGCTGGTTGATCAAATAAATCCCTGGAGCGAACGACTTTTGTTAAAGGGACTAGCAAAAATAAATGAGCAAGACATGCAGGAGGTAAAACAATTTATCATAGCTGCACAACAAATGGACATGAAATTTTTGGTTCAGTTGCTAGAGAGAATTGAGGCGCAGGGGAGGGCTTATGTACGAAATAGTAGGGAAGATATTATAGATGTAACACAAAGCTATTTTTATGTTTGTCAGTATATGGAGTTTATTAGGAAAAAAACCTCTTCTATTGTAGAATAGTTTTTTTGTTCCTTTTCTCTCTAAAAAATCAGAGCCTGTTAAAAAGTAGTTGAAATAACAGGCTCTGAATACGTTTGGACCTCATTTGGAAGATACTCTGGTTGTTACTCTACTGATTTGCATAAATCTTGCTAGAGCCACTATCAGTTCTGTAGCCTTCTGTTTCGCTATAACCCAAGGGAGTATCTTCATTGTGTAGAGACTCGCGATAATATTTGTCTAAATACCTGCTCAAATCACCCATTTGTCCACGAGGGATAGACTTTTTGTAACAATATAATGCTTATTATTGGGACTTTTTGTAGGAGAAACATTACTTTTTTATGTTTTGTCGAGAAGAAATAGATAAAATATCGAAGATAGTGACTATAGAAAACAAAATCAGCCATTCCCAAATAATTGTTAAGGAAATGTTTTGTGTACCAATCCAATAAGGGACAGTGGCCAGAACTACAGATGTTATAACTGTCCATATAAGTCTCTTTTTTACGTATTCTTGAAAATTATTCACTTTCTATGGTCTCCTCTCGTTTTTCGTTTATACTACTATAACTACGATCAAAAAGTGCATTTCATTTATAATGAAGTGCACTTTTTGATTCAACCTTCTATTTTTAATCACATGCCGAATACCAACGCGTTGGAACATAAAGGTAGCAGTCTAGATAAATTCCGCAACCCTCATCTTGTTCTAAGAATGACCATAAAGTAAGAGCAGCCGCTGCGGTAGTAAAAGCTGAAAACCAGCTAGGCGGTCTCTTCCCATGTTTCTCCATGAGATATTGGACAGTTCCTATGAAGGTACCTACAGTTACTGAAGTTTTTAGTCCTATTTTATCTTTTAAATCCTCCACAAAGTCATGGGACCAATAAATTTGGAGTCCCCACCAAGTAAAGTCATAATCCCAATATTCATCATGATCAATAGCCGACATTTTTGATTCAGTTGCTTTATCTATTAATGTACCCTTTGAAGAAATTACTAGTTCGTCCTTAATATCGCTAATTTGAGCATTGCTCTTATTGATTATCTCTAATGCTTTGTTATAAGTATCTTTATCTAAATCTTTTTTTGCTTTCTCTGAAAGAGAGAATTGTTTAGTTTTTGCGTCAAGATTAACATATGGTGATACATTGTTAATGAATTCTTCCGTTATTGTTTGTTTTTCAGATAGTTCTTGGGATTGTACGTTACTACTAGAATGGCTTAAATCGTATGCAAAAGCAGGTGTTACTGAGGAAAACATAGCTAAGCTACAAAGGACAATAAATGATCGACGTAACTTCTTCATAGAGAACCCCCTAATTTTAGAATTTTCCTTAAATATACCAATTAGCAAAAACTTACAAATGATTTGTCTTGCTGGTTCTGTCGATTTCCTTATAGGTCTGTTTTGTTTCAGGATTTGGCTTTATTCTTCAGTTCAAGACGGCGGGCAAACCATTGGTGTTAGCTTTTGTTTTCTGATTCTTGCATTCTCACTTTCTCGATGAGAGTCACCCCATACTAGCGACATGTAAAGACCTCCTAGTGTTACCTCAATGGATTAAGTAATCGATAAAATCCCCCCAATCTCGTTTATTGACACAACTATATCATGATTCCCATTTTTTTCCTCAGTCCACGAAAAGTAGAACTTTTAAAAAAACAGGGACAAAGCGAATAAATTATACAAAAGTTAATTTACATAATTACCTATTATATGTAAAATATGGATTGTATTCAATATTTTTAGGAGGGAATGAAATAATGGGGGCTTTAGAAATCGGAAATCTTTTCGAACAATATCGGATCAGGAAGAATATTTCGATCAGTGAGTTATCAGAAAATACAGGCATCAGTAAAAGTGTACTTTATCGTGTTTTAAATGGAGAAACAAAACATCCTAGCGTTAACAGTTGTAAAAAGATTATGAATGCCTTAGACATACCTCTTGGCGAATTTATTCACGCTTTCATAGTGCTTACGCAACGTCCAACTACGTTACAAGTACTCCTTGCAGACGCTATCTCCATTAACGATAAGGAGCTTATTATAAAAATAGCCCAAAAGCTACTAGAATCTCCTAGAATGGATTCATTTCTTTCTATGGATTATCTACTCCAATTTTTGAGGCAAGTAGAAAACAAAGATATCAAACTAGTAATATACGATGTAATAATTGACTACTCCCGTCAAAGAGGAATTCCTTATTATCTTAGTAAGACTTTGTTTAATCGTTATCAAATCGAAAGAGATGATTTTTCACGTTTTGAAGAAACGTACCATAGAGCAAAGGAAATTCTTCATTACACTAATTTTTTACACCCTACAGAGAGAATTTTGCTATATTATCGCTTGGGAGTACATGCTTATATTCTTGGATATTTCAAAGAATGTATTACCCTATGTGATAAAGGTGTTTTCGAAGATCAAGCTGATAGTAGAGAAAAAGCTTCAGCTCTCATTTCTATGATTAATTCATATATTCGATTGGGTGATCTGGATCTTGCATATTCTTATTTACAGCAATACGAAAAAAGCCAATATATAGACTATAGAAAGAAGCATCTCCAAGCGCTTTTGTTTGGAAAGAATCAGCAGTATGAGAAAGCAGTTACCCTTAATGTTTAAAAGAAGCAGAACAGGACGTACATATTTCAATTGTTAGCGATTTATTAGAGGTTTATTTAGAATCAGGAAATAACACAATGATTGAAAACTTAATTGAACAAGAAGATCAATTCTTATCTTCAAAAACGATTG
The DNA here is from genome assembly GCF_002706795.1 of Brevibacillus laterosporus DSM 25. Taxonomy (NCBI): domain Bacteria; kingdom Bacillati; phylum Bacillota; class Bacilli; order Caryophanales; family Paenibacillaceae; genus Brevibacillus; species Brevibacillus laterosporus. Next base: position 877,090 of record NZ_CP017705.1, on the reverse strand, counting down.
ATCATCCTTATCGAATACAACTTGCAGCCAGATATTATAAGCGAAAGGGAACATGTTTACTTGCCATTAACAAAATTGAGGAAGGTTCCAAAAGTCTAATGCAAAGCATTTCTCTTTATCGACAGTTAGGAGCTTCTAAACAGATTGTAGAATGTACGTGCATTTTGTTGAAGTACCATTGTCAGAACGAAACAAACTTGTCATTTGAGTATATGGAATTATACTCAAAAATTTGTAATAATGTATAAAAAAGGAAATGAGGAGAAGCTCCATGAAAAAACTTCTTCTAGCTATGGTTTTTGTTTTATTCGTTTCACCTAGTGTCTTACCAAAAGAAAATGGGGTTGGGTATATACATGTAAATACTGCTGAACCTGATTGGTAATCCCAACATTTAGTGTAAGCCAAACGTCCGAATCCTAAATTCGGGCGTTTTTACTGGTGGCGATGTAAGAGGTGAAGAGTCTTTGAAAAAGAAGTTTTATAACGATTACAAAAATAGACCACCATATAGCAGTTATCTGTTGTTTACTGTCTTGTCTTGGATTACATTAAAAAAATACATTTCGTTGAAAAATACAAAGAACATTTTAATCAAAAAATGGAATTTGGAAAACTGATTAGATAAAAATAAGTATAGCTTTCAGGATGTTATTTTGAAGGAGGATGAAAGAAATGAAAGGGAAATTACTGTCGGTGGCGTTAGTCTTAGGGATGTTTGGTAATTTGGTCGTTCAATACGGTCACGGAATGGGAGGGTAATACATTCTGATAAATTACTAGTATACCAACCAATGCATCTCTTAAAGAGGGATAAGGCAAATGACTAAAGAGACTTTGGAACAAAGGTTAGAATACGTTAATAAAGTAAATACTATACTGAGCTTAGTGACAGATGATGATGATCGGGGTAATTTGGAAAAGTCTTTAAGTCTGTTGCGTGATCTGATTCACGAAACAGAGAGCCTCATAAAATACTGAACTAACCAGAAGTAAGATAGTTCAATCGCCGCCATACCACGAGGCGGTTTTCTTTTGCTCGAAAATCAACATTAAAATTTAACATAGCCATTTTTTAAATTATTAATTTGCACAGTACCCCAACCCGAGGCAGTTGGAAGCTCAATCTTTGACAAAGTAACTTTCATCTCAAACGTCTTCCTGTAGTGTCATCTATTCTCTGTGTTCTACAATATACTGCATTTCGCCCTTACCTTCTATAAAAAATCGTTCGTCTGCTGTAAGTTACCGATGTTGTCTAAAGTTGTTACCCATGTACTATGTTTTTGATAAAATATTTCGCTCCAAATTCTGGATATTTTGCATATTTCCTTGATTTTTTACATACTCTTGTTCAAAAGAGGTAAGGCTTCTTTGAATATCAGTAGCTTTTTTGTTGACATAAAAATTCATAACCATTTTAAAAAAATGGGTATTCGCCTAACACAATTCATTTCCGTTTATCATTCAATATAGAGAGATTGATAGGAGGTGTAAATGTTGTGTCTAGACACATATGTAAGTCAGATGAAAAAATTACTTATGTTACGAATGATTTTCTTCCACAATTCATTAGTCCTACTAACATAGTGCCTGCAGTCATCAATTTGAATAGCGCCTCAAATTCATTCGGCATTATCTTTGATCCAACCACTGACTCAATTACTATTATCAAAAGCACAATATTTCTAACGCAATTTAGTATACAGGTCTCTAATGTTGCTTCACCTCCCCCGGCAAATCCTAACCTGCTTGTAAAATTTGAGTTACTTCAAAATGGGGAAACGATTATCCCGTCTCAAACAAGCTTTCATATCAATCTCGATACTACTTATGTGAATTCCTCTCTGTTACCTCAATTCTTTCATAAGGGGGATAAGATTCAGGTAGTATTGTCCTCCCCAAATCCTATACCTGCTGACACATTACTCCGGATTGATTTTGCTAGCATTACGATTTTTGATATTGATTAAAAGTGTATAAAGAAGTTCAGTTTTTTCTTCAGACATTGTGAAGGGGATTCCTAGGTAACTACCTTGGGGAATCCCCTTGAATTGTAGAGCTTATTTATTTGATTTATCCGTTTATTTTCTAATACCTTTTTTAAAAATTGCAGATCCTCAAATTTATCATTGGGGGTAAACGAGATCGATTGTAGGGGTGAAGCATTCTTTTCAACCTACTGTTTCCACAATCCTATTTCACTTTGGTGGGTGGTAAGCCAATGAAATAGTTTATACAAATAGAAAATCAAAGCTTAGTTTGGTAAAGTGAATGTTATCGAAATATAAAACCTGCCTTTTTGAAAACGATCAATGATATGCATGGAAAGCTGTAGGTAAATGATTGATATTGGTGGTGTACATTAGTATGGACGACACAACATGCAGGAGTAGCACTGATAGATGTATGCTTGATGAGTTATCCTTCAGGCTTCGATCCATTGAGGTTGTGAAGGGTGGGGCTCTTTGCCAATTGAAGCAGCAACTGGTCTTTTCCTATGCGCTTATTGTCATGACCAGTGGAGAGGTACAGCTTGTACTGGATCATCAGCAATGTGAACTGGACAGAAATTCGGTGTACGTATGTATGCCAGGGCAAACCTTTGGAACAATTGCATTGAGTGAGGAAATGGAGCTATATGTGCTTTATTTCGATGTATTTAGGCATGAGATCAATCATGTAAGCTATATGGCGGTAAGCAAGGATGAGCAATTATTTCCTTATAAAGGGAAAATATCGGTTTACCCTCCTGATAAATTGCCATCCATGTGTGATGAATTGTATCGTCGTTGGCAAGGTAGGACTAGTACAGGGAGTTTTCGTTGCCAGATTGATTTTCAGGAAATCCTGTTCTATATCAATAAGAATTGTCGAACGAAGCCAGAAAACGCATATTCGGCACTCGAATATGTAAAGCAATACATGGAAGAACACTATACGGATTCTTTAACGATCGATCAATTAGCGCAGGTGGCCGAAATCAGTCCGAAATATTTTGTAGATTTGTTCAAAAAAAAATATGGGATAAGCGCTATGGAGTATGTTGCAGAGCTACGTTTACAGCAAGCTAAGCGACTCATGGCACAATCAGATGCTAGACTGCGCGATATCGCTCATCAGGTGGGCTACGCAGATGAATTCTATTTCAGTCGTAAATTTAAGAAGGAGATAGGCGTTTCACCAAATGTTTATATGAAAAGTCGCCGTCGAAAGCTGGTTGCTTACAGTCCTTCGCATATAGGTTATTTATTACCGTTAAATATTATGCCGTATGCCGCCCCACTTCACCCCAAGTGGACGGAGTATTATTATCGGGAATATCGCAATGATATCCCTGTCCATATTAGCGCATATCGTCAAAATCAGAACTGGCAGGCAAATATAGAGCTGCTTACACAGATACCCGCAGACGTTATTATTGCAAACGATGACCTTCACGAGACAGAAAAGCAGGCTTTGGAGAAGATAGCTCCTGTCTTCTATCTCTCTGTCTCCCAGATGGAATGGCGTCAGCAGTTTCGCCTTCTGGCCGATTTTTTTGGGGAGTCTTGGCAAACGGAGAAATGGCTTGATGAATATGATCGAAAGCTTCAAACAGTAAGAGAGCAATTACAACCTGGGATTGAGGAGGAAACGGTTGTTGTTGTACGATTGTTACAGCAAAATATGTTTGTACACAGTAACCGGGGGATAGCAGGTATGCTGTACGATGAATTGCAATTTAGACCGACATGTGTTAGCAAACTAGTAAATAATCATAAGCCCATTTCCATAGAGGGGCTTAAAGCGTTGAATGCTGATCGACTTTTCATGATGATTCGTCAAGAAAGTGAAACGTTGGCCAGCTGGGAAAAAATTCAGAATAAACCACAGTGGCAAACCATTTCGGCAGTTCAGCAGAACAAAATCCATATGCTTACTTCTGATCCGTGGCTGGAATACTCCCCACATGCGCATCTTCGAATGCTTGATCATATCACTCAATTAATAGCTGTAAATCGTCCATAAAAGTTCTGGATATTGTCTATGGCACTATGATAGCTAATTCGCTATGATCAATATTGATAATGATTATCATTTGAGTAGATACAACAGATAGCTCAAGACGAAATGTTTCACCAAGATGCTTTTTCTCCTGCGTGAAGTATATGATCGGCTTGTAGGTAGCTGTGAGGAGAGGTGAATTTGGCGATGAAACATGAAGAAGAACGTTCAGCCTTCGCCATTCCGGGGGCAGAGCAGTGGACGGTAACAAGTAATCGTGGTGCTATATACCGAATTATGGTGTACAAGCCAGATGTACCTGCACCCGAAACGGGTTTTCCGGTTATTTATATGTTGGATGCCAATTCAGCGTTTGGCTCGATGGCGGAGACAGTTCGCTTGCGGACGCGTGGGCCACATATGCTGGAACCAGCTGTGGTAGTTGGTATTGGTTATGATACAAACCAGCCTTTTGAAACGAATCGACGGTTCTATGATTATACCGTGTTTGCAGATAAAACTGAGCTCCCTGATCGCAAAGATGGCTCTGAATGGCCAACAACTGGTGGGGCAGACTTATTTTTGACATTTATTGAAGAAGAATTGAAGCCGTTGATTGAACAGGAGATTTCAATTGACCGTAATCGCCAAACGTTATTTGGCCATTCATTGGGCGGGCTGTTTACATTATATACGATGTTTACAAAACGTCAGGCTTTTCAGGTTTATGCAGCAGGAAGTCCATCGATTTGGTGGAAAAATCAATTTCTGTTTCCATTAGCAGAACGTTTTGCTAAGGAGGCGCAGGATTCAACATCAGAACCTTTACAAACTAGTCTTCTGATAGGGATAGGTAGTGAGGAAAAGGCAGAAATGATCGTGGATGCTAAAGAAATGCATGATCGTTTATCTTCTAGTAATATTCCTGGCTTACAAGTACAATATCGTTGCTTTGATGAAGAGAATCATCTATCAGTTATTCTACCTTTTATAGGACTTGTCATTCAATCTGCTTTGGCATGGAAATAATATCATAGTGTAAAAGGTACATACGACAAAACGCATCCCCTGTTCCAAAAGACAGTTGCATGCGTTTTCGTTATCGTTTTTACGAAGAAACGAAGGTTGGTGTTAAGGATTTTGTTATTTCTAAACTAGCATTGTACTCTGGAGCCAATACAAGGATGGAGGCAGCAGAGGCTAAGACAAAATCCTTTACAAGTAGGGAGAGAGAGATAATAAGTACGAATACGATTAAACCGGTCATCGAAATAATCCTACAGCTCTGAGTAATTCCATGACCCATTCTGTGGATTCATGACGGTTACCATTTCATTGTGTGCCAAATCTATAGGGATAAGCTGAGGGCTTAAAATAGGTAGTAGAGATGAACGTCTGACAATTAGTTTAAAAGCCTCAAAGCTTGCTAGGATTCCTACAATATTTGCTACTGGTGATAGCACTGCCCATGGACTTTCCTTTTTTACGTAGTTTTGCGCCCACTGTTCATCTGCACCTTATGAAATGGAATATAGGGCTCGTCCATCTTTCATTGAATGGATCTTCTGTTTTACATTATCTGTTAATTGTTGTTGGTAGGATGGATAGCCTAGAGCAATTTCGTATGGTACAGAATCAGGAGTAAGAGACATTACGCCCCCTCGGAAGGGAGGAGTCACTGCAATCCAGATAGAAGGGATGCCTAATGTAGCCGCGCCCGATGAATAATGACACGCGCTACCAAATCATCAGTAGCATCTACTATCACATCTGTGTTGCTTAGAAGATCAATAGCATTTTGTTCTGTTACAAAATCTTGGGTGACACGAATATTTATGGAAGGATTAATGTCTTGTAACAGTTCAGCCGCTGTTTCAGCTTTGTTTGACCCAATTCGGCTAACAAAGCTGAGCATTTGGCGGTTAATATTAGAGACCTCGAATTCGTCAGGATCTACTCCTGTAATGTGTCCGAGTCCCATACGAGCGCATAAAATGACCTCATAACCGCCGCCGCCTAGACCAAAGATGATGACTTTAGCATTCCGAAGTCGTTCCTGTTCCTCTCGGGAGTATACGCCGATGTTTTTTTTGACCATTTCCCAGTAATACTGATTTTCGTCCATTGTTTGACCACCTTTTGAATGAGTAAACGTTGCTTCATCAGTTTCAATCATTCTTACGATGACGCAAAGAACAATTGAGATGATCTTTTACATGGAATGACTAGCCTTTTACTCTACGACAATGTCATACTCCATCAGTTTTGCTGTATGCTCGGCTGTTTCTTTTCCTAGCAATCGTTTGACTAGATGGAATGACATGTTAATACCAGCGGAAATACCACCTGATGTTACGATTTTTCCTTCATCGACAAATTTTACGTCCCTCTTAACCTTTAGTTTGGGATAATCTTTTTCAAGTCGGTCGTAGGAATTCCAATGTGTGGTCACTGTTTTACCATTTAGCAATTCTGCTTCCGCGAGAATTAATGCGCCTGTGCATACAGAAGCCATAATATCAACAGTTTTCATTCGTTCTTGTACCCATTTGATCATCTTTTTGTTGTACATTTCCGTACGACTACCAGGTCCTCCTGGAACGATGAGAATGTCAAAGGCAGGAGCATTTTCAAAACTGTAATCAGGTTGAACCTTCAATCCGTTTCGTGCCGTTATCATTTTTCCGTCCTCCGAAACGGTTCTTACATGAAAAGGGCTAATTGGCGTATCCTGTCCTGTAACAGCAAAGACCTCGAAGGGACCTGCAAAATCCAATACTTCCACATCGTTAAAAAGCAAAATCCCTACAGTCCACTCTTTTTTTACTTCTTTTGTCTGTAAAGACTTGTTGGAATCGGCTACTGCTGTTTGGCCCCATGCACTTGTACCAAAAGTGCAAAGGACCATTGCAAGCATAAGGATGTAACTACATAATTGTTTCAATTTATACAGCTCCTTTTTATTGGGAATTATTTCTTTTCGTCAAAAATAATATCCAAATCTATAAATTTAAACATGACTAATAAGGGCTAGAAAATTGTGGAAATTACAATTTGCCTATTTATACAAAAAACACATGCCTTGTCATCATTGACAGGTGCATGTGTTTTGAGAAAGAAAATTACTTGTTACCATTTGGTGATGTTACACGTAGTTCAAACATTTTTTTATTCAAGCTGATATTAAACAATGGAAAAAACGCATTGATTTGCTGAAAGAACGGTGCTATTATCGAATTAAACAATGATTAAAACGTTGTTTAAAAGTGTAAGCGGGAGGTAGGCTATGACACATTCTGAAAAAAATCAGGCAACCAAAGAAAAAATTCTTGAGACAACCTTGGAGTTGATTAAGAAAGAAGGCTTTGAGCGTGTGACCATCAGGAAAATCGCAACGAAGTCAGAAACGAATATCGCGCTTATTAATTACTATTTTGGATCGAAAGAAAGGCTGATAAGTGAGGCCGTTAAAGTTTTACTAAACAGCTTTCAGGATACCTTTACTATTTTGGACGATCTTAGCTTATCACCAAGGGACCGTTTACAATCCTTCCTCATTCATTATGTTCAGGTTATATTGCAGTACCCAGAGCTTGTATCAAGAATTATCGCGATGGGGACTGCACCGTTTGCATCACAGCAAGAATATGGTGAATTTCTACAAACGATGGGCTTCCAAAAGGTCCGGGCTGCAATACAGGAAATCACGCAAGAAAGCGACCCGGATAAATTAATGATGATGATTACGCAGCTATTTGGTGCCATCTTTTTGCCTGCGTTAATGAAGCCAATACTTGAATCAGGGGCAGGGGTAAGAGTTGCACCAATCGAAGAGCAAGTGAATTTCCTATTTGGTCACTATTTTTCTTCCAAATAAGAGGATAGGGGAGAAGTGGACATGGACTTTTTACGGAAATATTGGCAGGATTTAGGTGTAGTTGTTGCTTTTATAGTCGGGATCTATTTGTTTGTGGGTTGGCAGGATATCACTGAAATACGTGCTATTTTATGGCTTAGTTTTGTTGCTATTCTTTTCCATCAATTTGAAGAATATCATTGGCCTGGATACTTCGGGGGATTGTTTAATGTGCTTATTTTTAAAAGTGAGTATCCGCAAAGGTATCCATTAAATCCTCAATCCGCTATGATTATAAATCTTGTCATCGCCTATGTTTTTTATCTGCTCCCTGTCCTATTTCCAGATGTGATCTGGCTTGGTCTTGCCCCTATTCTCATGGGCTTCTTTCAATTTATCTGGCACGGAATTTTTGCCAATATAAAAGGAAAAACACTGTATAATCCTGGCTTGTTCGCCGTTATATTTTTTCATATTCCTGTTGGCGGATGGTATATCTCTCACATTGTTACTCATGGCTTAGCGACTACGACGGATTGGGTAGTTGGAACGATCTATTTTATCGTGGCTGTGTATGTTCTTATCATTAAGGGCAATATGTGGTTGAAGGATAAAAAGTCACGGTATAGCTTTTCTAAGCAGCAGATGGGGCCTTATTTATGAGGGGATGTAGGTAGGTGTAGCTTGGGTTTTACAGGATTTGAATGGACTTGAAGAATTCATGGACATAGATTCTTGGAATATAAGTAAAAATGATGATCAGCACTGGCATGTAAGGTCGGTGCTTTTTGTTTTTCATGGAATATCTTATCTATCACGTTTAATTATTGTAAACTGATTAGGAGGGAAAGCAAATCACAAAAAAAGAGGTTCATAGAAAATGACGGAGAAAAATGGTTTTTACGAAGAACTATATTTACAGAAAACGACCTATCCTAATAATCATAGAATTTATCCGATTGCACCGAACGAGTATGTAAACGCACTTACTAACCACCTATCCAAAAAAGTAGGGGATACCCTTACCAAGTTAGCAGAAAAAGAGCAATATGAAGAGATGATTCAGTTAGTTATGAATTTAGAAAAAAAGTTACATGAGGAAAATCTAAGTGACAGCGCATGTCATGCAAAAGATTTACAGGTTAATGCCATACATAACAGATTTCCATACGATCTAGCTAGACCTCTATCTAGTATTCATTATCATTACGGAGATGATGAGAAGCATATTCCTCTCATTTACCCAGAGCTATTCTTTAGTATTCCTCATCTTGTAACCAACCAAAATAACAGAGGGCAGAATTTCTTTAATATACTACGAACTGAGCTTATAACTGCTGATAGTGTATCCTTTATGGTTAGCTTTATTCGGTGGTCAGGGCTACAGTTATTGCTAAGCTCTCTTGATGAATTGAGGAGACAAGGTAAGAAGATTAACATTTTAACCTCTACGTATATGAATGTTACTGAACCAAAAGCGTTACGCAGATTGCTAGAGCTTAAAAATGTGCAGGTGAAAATTTTTGATTCAGGCAATACATCATTTCACACAAAAGCGTATTTGTTTACCCGTAATTCACAGTTAAATAGTGTCATTATTGGATCATCTAACTTATCTCATTCAGCCATCCAAAAAGGGTATGAATGGAATGTTAAACTTCCGGACGCTCCACATATTCCAATTTATAAAAATGCATCCCAGTTATTCTTAGAACTGTGGAATGACCAACGAGCTATTGATATCACTTCAGAGATTATTGACGAGTACGAACTAAAACGAAATCAAAGAAAAATAGAAAGAATAGATTCATTTAAACCCTTAGAGATAAGGCAAAAGGTTGTTGCTGAAACTCAACCTACTTATTTGGAAAAAAACAATGAAAATGCGCTTACCCCTAACTCCATGCAAACATCAGCTCTGGATGCATTAAAAGAAACAAGAGAGAGAGGAAATAAAAAAGGCATCATCATTGCGGCTACCGGTACGGGAAAAACCTATTTGTCTGCCTTCGATGCTGTGCAGATGGGTGTTAAGACGGTATTATTTCTTGCACATCGTGATGAATTACTTGAAAATGCCAAGAAAACATTCGCGGCTGTCTTAGGCTCAGAGGAGCAGATTGGTAAGGTTACAGGTGACGTAAAAGAGTGGGATAAACCATATCTATTTTCAACTGTTCAGATTCTACACCGAGAGGATTCCCTTAAAAGGTTTGATCCAGCTTATTTTGACTATATTGTCGTAGATGAGTTTCACCATGCCGAGGCGGAGACATACCGTAAAATTCTTGACTACTTCACACCAACTTTCTTACTAGGTGTCACAGCCACTCCTGAACGTATGGATGGGAGAGATGTACTAGCTTTATGCGATAATAATGTGGTGTATGAAATTAGATTACACCAAGCATTGGAGGCTGGATTATTAGCTCCTTTTCATTATTTTGGGTTGGGCGATACGGTAGATTATGATAAAGTTGTTCATCAAAATGGTGTATTTGATGAAGGGGCTTTAATAAAGGCTTTAAAAACCAATGAACGTGTTGATTACATCCTTGAGATGATTGAGAAGTTTGGCTATGATGGACGGAAGAGAAGAGCTCTTGGATTCTGTGCCACGGTTGAACATGCTAGGTATATGGCTGATGAATTTATGAATCGAGGATATTCTGCTAAATGTTTAACGGGAAAGGACGATCCGGTTGTACGAAGAAAAATGATCGAAAGCCTAGAAAACCCTGACGATCCGTTAGAATTCATTTTCACTGTAAATATATTTAACGAAGGAATTGATATACCTTCTTTGAATTTGGTGTTATTTTTAAGACCAACAGAGTCTGCTACGGTTTTTATTCAGCAGTTAGGTCGCGGGTTACGTAAATCAGAGGAAAAAGAGTTTGTAACCATCTTAGATTTCATTGGTAATAATCAACGTTCTTTTATCGTTCCATTAGCTTTGTCTGGACAAACGAATCACAAAGCATTTGATCGAGATGCCTTACGAGTAATTGTAGAAACAGATTTTGCTCAGCTACCAGATGGGTGTTTTGCTGAGTTGGAAGAGATATCAAGGCAAAAGATTTTAGATAAAATTAATCTTATTCGGATGGACGACCATCAAATGCTAACTGGATTATATAAAGAGTTTCAACAAGAACTGGGGTATTCTCCAGAAATTGAAGATTTCTTATATTCGGCTGTTGCTCCAAGTTTGCATTATTTTATCAAGAAATATGGTTCTTGGGTGGAAACGAAGAAAAAGATGAAGGATATGAATTCCTTTGATCAAGAGATTCTATCTCACCCCATGGTGATAGAAATGGTACAACGATTAGAACAGGCACTTCCTATCAAATGGCCATATGAGTTTGCTGTGCTATCATTAATAACTACCCTACATAAAGTAACTTCAACAGATGTGATTGCGTTTCTTACAGACAAATTTGGTATTAATATGAAAGAAGAGTACCATGAGACCTATATTCTACGAGCTATGGAGCGTCTAGCAAGATCTTATAAAAAACAAAATTGGGCTTTTGGTAACTTTATAAACAATGAATTTATTTTTGCAGAAGATGTGAAGACTATTTGGATGGATGAAAAATGGAAGACCTATCTGAAAGCAAGAGTAGAATATGGGATAACGGAATTTAGAAGAACCTATAATGCTAGTACTTTTCTGAATGGAGAACAAAAGGTTCAACTGTATCAAAATTACACAAGAAACGACCTGATTTATCTCTTTCAGGCTAAAGCAAAAGAGGGCTCATGGCGTGAAGGGATTAGTCGTGTAGACAATCACTATTTATTCTTTGTTACTTTAAAAAAGGACGCCAAAAATACAGCAGAGCACCTGCAATACCATGATTATTTTATTGACAAAAATCATTTCCACTGGCAAAGTGCTAACCAAACTTCTCACAATTCTGATAGAGGGCAGGATTATATCAATCATGGTGAAAGAGACATTCACATTCATTTGTTTGTGCGTAAGTTTACGGAAATGCATGGGAAAACTCTTCCATTTACTTATCTAGGAGAATTAGATTATGTAAGCAGTGTCGGCGATAAGCCTATGAATATCACATGGAAATTACACAACGCTTTACCAGATGATTTGTATCTTGATCTGGTTCGTTAAGCTAAGGAGGATTTTATGAAACAGGTAGATGTAGTGGGAGCAGTGATTATAAATGATCATCAAAAAATCTTGAGTGCTCTACGTTCCCAGCAGATGTCATTGCCGGGGATGTGGGAATTCCCTGGAGGTAAGATTGAAAAAGGTGAGAAGCCTCAAGAATCACTGATCCGTGAGATCGAAGAAGAATTGGGATGCCAGATAGAAGTGGGGGAGCTAATAAGTGATTCTGTGTACGAATATCCCACTGTAAAGGTAAGACTGATTACATACTTTGCCAAGGTAGTGAGTGGTGGACCGGTGGCTAGTGAGCATGAAGAGTTAAGGTGGATAAGTGCCGATGAGCTACATTCACTAGAATGGGCACCAGCAGATTTGCCAACACTAGATAAACTTTCGAAGGAGCAAGTTCTACAGTTTCGCTAACCTATTTTATGGATGCGAATCGTTCTTTTTACCAGATCAACAAAACCTTACAAATTTAAACAAGACCCGAGTAACGGATATGCTATGTGTCCGTAGCTCGGGTTTTTACGTTCAATTATATCTTGTAACGATATAATCCAATATTTAGAAAATATCTAATCCCCCACCCTCCACTGTAAAAAATATTTTCATGGAACATTTTTTACTAATTTTGTTATAATTCTACTGGGAATAAATGTTTATTGATGAATAAACCAAAAAGAGGGAGAAACCTGATGCAAAAAACCTATGCGCTATCGAATCCCCAAAAGAGAATTTGGTATACAGAGATGATGCATCCTGACACGGCGGTAAATATCATGGCTGGTTTTATAAAAATAACAGGGCAGTCTGATTATCCAAAGCTATGTCAGGCGATAAACGCAGCCATTTATGCCCATGATGCCCTTCGAATCCGTTTAACAGATGAAGGGCAAGTAGAACCAAGGCAATATCTACTAGATTATCAGGAGCGACAGTTTCCTGTCATAGATTACAGCAAAAAGGTAGCGCATCCTAAGCTTGAGGACGTATCAATAGCACAGGAGTATGAACAAAAATCAATTATAAATAAAGCAGTAGAATGGGCCGAGAGCCAGACGAAGATACCTATGGAGTTGTTTCATTCTGACTTGTACGATATTTCCATCCATTTGATTGATGACGAGCAAATGTGGGTGTATTGCCGATTTCATCATTTGATTGCCGATGGTGTGTCAATTGATATGTTCTGCAATCAGTTTATGGATAACTATGTTCGCTTACTTGCAGGAGAGTCGATCGAGTTGGAAGTACAGCCCTCCTATCTCTCTTATTTGGATAGTGAAATGGAATACGAGGCTTCCGTCCGTTTCCAGAAGGATAAAAGCTATTGGCAGGAGGTTTTTTCCAGTCTTCCTGAGGTAAATGGAATCAAACAAGTGCCTACTTACCAGTCGAGTACCTTGGCAGCGAGAGAATCTGTTCCTATCTCAGAGAGACTTCAAGCATTGGTTCACACCTTTTGTAAAGAGTATCAGGTTAGCGTGAATGCCCTGTTCCTAGCTACTCTTTCGATTTATTTGCAGAAGCTTACCTTTTCTGAAGATATTACGATTGGTACGCTTTATGGCAATCGGACTAATCGCACGGATGCGAGCATGTTTGGTATGTTTGTAAGCACGCAGCCGTTTCGTACACAGGTGAATACACAGCTAGATTTTGTCTCCTATGTCCGCCAAATCACTCAGAAACAGGTCTCCATCCTACGACATCAGAAATATCCCTATAATTTACTGATGCAAGAATTACGCACGAAGCATCGGGGGATGGATGAGCTTTTTACGATTGTACTAGAGTATCAGCCTATGCAGTGGGGAGAAAAGGGACAGCTTACATATAGCATGGAATGGCTCTTTAGTGGTCATGTCGGCTACCCGTTGTATGTACATGTAAAAGAGAATATAGACAACGGACAAATGATGCTTACGTTGGATTATCAGATTGAAATGTTTGATAAGTCAGAAATAACAAGGGTGGCAGAGCAGCTTCTGCTCCTGCTACAGGATGGTGTGGAGAAATCTAGCAAAAAGGTTGATGAACTACAACTACTATCTGGGCAGGAAAGACAGCTACTCTTGTCCTTTAATGAAACCCAAAACGATTTCCCATTGGACAAGACCGTGCACCAAATGTTTGAAGAACAGGTTGAAAAGACGCCTGAGCATATAGCGGTCATTTTTGAGAACAAACATCTCACCTATCGCGAGCTAAATGAACAGGCCAACCGTCTGGCAAGAAGGCTTAGACAAAAAGGAGTGCAACCCGATCAGCCTGTTGCCATAATTACGGAACGATCCTTAGAAATGCTCATAGGCATTTTTGCCATTATGAAAGCAGGTGGGGCATACCTACCCATTGATCCTGAATTTCCTAACGAACGAATGGAGTATATGGTACAGGATAGTGGTGCGTTTTTATTGCTTGTGCATCCTTCTTTTGCTGGACATTTCTCATTTGAGGGGGAGGAGATCATCATCCAATCCGATCTCTATGCCGATGAGGATGGGACGAATCTGAAGCCACTGGCACAAGCTCATCATCTTGCATATGTCATCTATACATCCGGCTCGACGGGAAATCCAAAAGGGGTCATGATCGAACACCGATCTGTTATCAGTCGCAATTATTGGTCTCAGAGAAAGTACCCACTTACGGAGCAGGATACGATCTTGCAAAAAACGCCATACACATTTGATGTATCTGTTTATGAATTATTTGGGTGGTCATTTGTAGGGGCCAAGGTATGTTTTTTACAGCCCGGAGCAGAAAAAGACCCAGGTATGATTGTTCAGACAATCCAACAGCATCACATATCCATCATCCATTTTGTCCCATCTATGCTTCATATTTTTCTTACCTATCTTGCGGAAACAGGGATAGCAGAGCAGGTAAAAAATCTCCGGCTTATATTTGCTAGTGGGGAAGCGCTTAAAGTCCAGCATGTTGCCAAGTTCCATGACATTCTACAACCGTATGGCATTTCCCTCCATAATTTATATGGACCCACAGAAACAACCATTCAAGTGACCTATTATGACTGCGATACAGCTACCGTACCATTTGTCCCGATAGGTCGACCAGTCGACAATGTTCAAATTTATATCGTTGGTCCGCATGGTGAACAACAGCCTGTGGGAGTGACAGGTGAACTATGTGTGTCTGGTGTTGGTTTAGCAAGAGGATATCTTAATCTACCAGAGATGACAGCAGGTCGTTTTGTCCCGAATCCCTTTACAGATAAAGGGGAGCTGATGTACAAGACGGGGGATTATGCGAGATGGTTACCAAATGGACAATTGGAGTATCTAGGACGCATGGATCATCAAGTGAAAATTCGGGGATATCGCATCGAGTCGGAAGAAATAGAAACACAACTGGTCAAAATAGCTGGTGTGAAAGATGCAGTAGTAGTGGCTGTCGAGAATGAGCAGGGGGATCAAGAGCTGTGTGCGTATATTGTTACGGAGCGAGAGAATAGCATTGGGGCGTTGAGAGAGAAATTAGCTAACGCATTACCGACGTATATGATTCCCACCTATTTTATTCCCGTCCAAAGCATGCCGCTGACACAAAATGGTAAGGTTGATCGTAAAAGTTTGCCATTACCTACACGAGATGCCGACACACTCGGCACAGACGAGGTTTATATTGAGCCAAAAAATGAAAGGGAATGGCTATTGGCAAAGATATGGGAAGCTGTGCTACGAGTGGAGAGAGTAGGAGCTCGGGATAATTTCTTTTACCTAGGCGGTGACTCTATTAAGGCCATACAAGTGATGTCTCGTCTCCGGGCCAAGGGCATGTCCTTAGAAATGAAGCGCCTGTTCCAGTTCCCCATTCTATCGGATGCGGCAAGAGGAATTACTTTGCTGGAACAAAAAATAGAATCTCGACTGCATAAAGCTACGGCTCCACTACTCACGATTCCGATGGAGGAGCTTCCTTTCTTACAAAGCCAAGTAGAAGAAGATATTCCGATGGGGGACATTGAACAGGTCTACCCCCTAACGCCATCTCAAGAATGGATGTATGTTCACAGCTCCTTGAATCAGCCCGCTTCCTTTTTTATTCAACTGGAGTTGACAGTAAAAGGGCAGGTAGACGTTGATTTGCTAGCAGCTAGCCTACAGCGTGTAGTGGAGCGTCACGATGCTCTTCGCACAGTTTATCGCTATACTCAAAGGGAAGAGATTGTTCAATGTGTTCTGAAAAATCGGTATATTCCGGTGCTACGAGCTGATATATCTCACTTAGATGAGCAGGATCAACGCCGCTATTTACAAAACCAACGACTGACTGATCGTGAACGCGGTTTTGATCTTACGCAAGATGTGATGCGTTTAGCTGTGGTTACATTAGCTACCAGCTGCTATCACATCATGGTAAGTACCCATCATATTCAAATTGATGGATGGAGCTTGCAGATTATGCTGCAAGAATGGATGGAGCAGTACCGTGCTATGATTCACAAAACCTCGGTGGAAGTAGAGGATGCTGTACCGTTTTTTACCTATATGAAGTGGATTGAGCAGCAGGATCAGGAAGAATCGCTTCGTTTCTGGAGGCAGTATCTCCAAGGATACGAAGAGTCTACCGCTCTGCCGAAAATGCTTGGTGTTGGATTGCAGAAGGAAGAGATGGGGATACAGCCAGAGATTGACTATAGACAGGAGAGTATGGGGGACGAGCAAGCAGAGACGATCTTGTATATCGAGAAACATCTCACATCACAGCTACAACGAATCGCTAAGGAATATCACTCAACTACAGGAGCTATGCTTCAAACGGCATGGGGTATCCTTTTAGGCAAATATAATGGCAAACGAGACGCTGTATTTGGAAGAACGGTTTCTGGAAGACCGTCTGAGGTTGAAGGTGTAGAAAGGATCATGGGCTTGTTCATCAATACCAATCCATTACGGGTAAGCTGGGATGATCAGAGTACGTTTTTGGAGCTGTTGAAAAGAGTCAGTAAGCAGGCTGTAGAAGCCAAGCCCTATGAATATTGTTCCTTCTCAGAAATCCAAGCGCTAAGTCCAGTCAAGCAGGGGCTAATTGACCATCTGTTTATTTATCAAAACTATCCATTGGATGTGGAGGGGCTTGCTCAAACTACCCAGTCCTTGGGATACACAATGGATTTGTATGCTTATTTTGAGCAGACTCACTATGACTTTACAGTAAAGGTGACACCAGAGGATTCCTTACAGTTCCACTTTATTTACAATAGAAAACGCTATGATGAGAAGTACGTAAAATGTCTGATGAAGCATTTTATTACGCTGTTACATGAAATTGTCGAGAACTCAAATCAACTGATAGATCAGCTAGAATTGACCTCGACAAAAGACAAACGTGTAATACTGGAACGCTTTAATGATTCAAAGATGAAGTTCCCAAAAGACAAAATATTTACGCAGTTGTTCGAAGAGCAGGTGATCGCTACACCTAATAAGAGTGCGATCGTGTGGGGAGATCAAACGATATGCTACCGGGATGTGAATAAGAGAGCGAACCAACTGGCAAGAACGCTGCGAGAAAAAGGTGTACTGGCAGAGAGTATTGTAGGTATTCTCATGGATCGTTCTATCGAAATGTTCATTAGCGTACTTGCGGTATTAAAAGCAGGTGGAGCCTATGTACCAATCGATCCCCATTATCCCAGCGAGCGTATTTACTACTTGCTTACGGATAGCGATTCGATGATGTTACTTACAACGAGAGCGACAGAGGCTCATCTTCAGATAAATAAAGGAGAATATACGAAAGAAATCCTGTATGTCGAGGATGAATTGAATTACCACCCAGATGGCTCTAATTTGGTTGGTGTTACGAAACCCGAAAACATGGCATACCTAATTTACACATCAGGATCAACGGGAAAGCCTAAAGGAGTAATGATTGAACACCGAGGCTATGTGAATGCGGCCTATGCCTGGATGCAGGAGTACGAGCTGAAGCAAACCCCTTGTCGGTTATTGCAAATGGCTAGCTTTTCATTTGACGTATTTGCTGGGGATATGGCAAAAGCGCTCCTTACAGGTGGTCAGCTCATCATTTGTCCAGAAGACATTCGGATTCATCCCCCCGCTCTATATGAATTCATGCGTAAGCATCAAATTAGCATGGTTGATACGACTCCAGCTTTATTTGTACCCATTATGCAGTATGTTGCAGAGGAGGGCTTGGAGCTACCCGATCTGAAGCTAATTCTGCTTGGAGCCGATACCGTATCGATCAAAGATTTCACTTATTTATTACAGAAGTTTGGACAAGCAATACGTATTTTAAATACCTACGGGGTAACGGAGGCTAGCATTGAGTCTAGCTATTTTGAAGAGGAAGCTGGTTGGTTGAATGGGCAAAGCCGTGTCCCAATTGGAAAGCCATTACCCAATACGAGCTACTATATCGTCAATCAACAGAATCAGTTGTTACCTGTAGGAATTCCGGGGGAATTGTGCATAGGAGGGGCTGGTGTAGCGCGTGGCTATTACAAGCAGGAGGAATTGACTCTGCAAAAATTCATCCCAAACCCGTATGTATCAGGTGAACGGATGTATAAAACGGGAGATGTAGCTAGGTGGCTACCAGATGGAAATGTAGAGTTTTTAGGTCGTATGGATCATCAGGTAAAGGTGCGTGGATATCGTATCGAAACAGGGGAGATAGAGGCCAAAATCAGGGAGCTTGGATATGTTAAGGAAGCCGTGGTTTCGGTGTGGACGAGCTCTCTAGGCGAACATGAACTATGCACTCATCTCGTATCGGAGGAAGCTTTATCCTTTGCCAAGGTAAAGGATGATCTAGCAATCTTTTTACCAGGATATATGATCCCCACTCATATGTACCAGATCGATCAGATTCCGCTTACACCCAATGGAAAGGTTGACCGAAAAACATTATCCATCTCTGAAAGGAATGCGGTTAGAAATCAAGAGTATGTGGCACCGCGCAATCAGCTGGAAGCTCGATTGGCAATGATGTGGCAGGACTTATTAGGAATCAGTCCGGTTAGTATCTACGATGATTTTTTTGAATTGGGTGGACATTCTTTAAAAGTGATGATGTTTGTTGCTAAGGTCCATAAAGAATGGCATGTTCAACTGCCAATTGAAAAAGTCTTCCAATATCCCACCATAGCATCGTTGGCAAAACTGCTTCCAGAAATGGAGAAAAGCGTGCACAAGGGTATCCAGCCTGCACAGGAGTGCGAATACTATCCGCTTTCTTCTGCACAAAAACGACTTTTCCTGCTTCATCAATTAGACGGAGCTACCGTGAGTTACAATATTTTGGCTGTGATAATGCTGGAGGGAGCTGTAGATCGAGAACGCATGGAAATAGCTTTTCAACACTTGATTCAAAGGCATGCTACATTGCGAACGTCCTTTGAAATGGTGCACGGGGAACCGATGCAACGCGTACATGATAAGGCAGATTTTACGATTCAATATGAAGATATGAGGAACAACCATGTAGCTGAGGAAGATATCCACGCATTAATTCAAGCATGTATTCAGCCTTTTGATCTGGAGACACCGCCTTTACTTCGAGTTGGTCTCATTGAGCTTGCGGCAGACCGTCATCTTTTACTAGTAGACATTCATCACATTATTTCAGATGCCGTCTCCATGGCTACCTTTACGGATGAATTTGTACGGCTTTATCAAGGGGAAGAGCTACCTGCACTACGCCTGCAATATAAGGATTATGCCGTATGGCAGCAATCCTGGAAACAAACCGCCCCCTATTTGAAACAAGAAGAATATTGGCTGCAACAGTTAGCTGGAGAGCTTCCTGTTCTGCAACTCCCACTTGATTACCAGCGTCCGGAGGCTCTCACGTTTGCAGGAGATCAGTTATCGATTACTCTTGATCAGGAAACAACCCACCTCGTGCATCAAATAGCAGAGGAAACAGGAACAACCCCCTTTATGATCTTACTTTCAACGTTCGGTCTGCTACTGGCTCAATATAGTGGTCAGGACGAAATCATGATTGGGTCACCAATTGCAGGCAGGAGAGATAATGATATTCAACGGATCGTCGGTATGTTTGTGAATACATTGGTACTTCGAATGCATCCAGAGGGTAGTAAATCGTTTGCAGCTTATTTAGATGAGGTTAAATTGACTTCGTTAAAGGCTTTTGAGAACCAAGACTATCAATTTGAGGAGCTAATCGAAAAGGTGAAGGCTGAGCGAGTTCCTAATCGCAACCCTCTTTTTGATGTAGTATTTGTACTCCAAAATACAGATTGGCAAACAAGCCAAGTAAATGGACTTACGTTAATACCCTATCCGTACACGCATCAAACTGCAAAATTCGACCTTACTTTGCAGGCAATGGAGCAAGGAGACAGGTTCCATTTCACATGGGAGTATCGCACAGCGTTATTTAAACGAGACACCATTGAGCAGATGGGACAGAATTATGTGGAGCTTCTCCGGATGGTTACAGCGAACAAGGATATGCTCATAAACGAGATTCCCTTTTTGCGAACGAAAAAAATGGAGAGTGCCATAACGGAAGACTTCACGTTTACATTTTAACAGGTAAGGGTTTTTCTCTGGTAAAAAAGGGAGGGGCATTCTCTCCCTACACGATCTGATAAGGAGAGAAAAAGGATGCGTGACACATTGAGTCAATCAAGTACAATGACGACTGGAAAGTGGCAAGAGGAACAGCAATACTGGTTAGGCAAATTACAAGGAAATGTAGTCGCGAGTGGATTCCCGGAGGATTTTACCAGAACACGCAAAGAGAGCACTAGGTCTGTATATAAAGCGGTTTTCCCTGCCGAGCTGTCTGAAAAAGTAATAGCAACCAGCAATGGATCGGCGTTTGGTATGTACGTTTTGCTAGTTACGGGTGTGAAGCTGTTGCTTAGCCATTATACAGGGAGTGAGGATATTCTAGTCGGTATGCCCCCTTTTCAAATGAAAAGGAGTAAGGACACAGCCAACCATCTTCTTGCTCTGCGAACATTTGGAACGAAGAATGATAGCTTTGCCGAATGGGCGGGAAAAATCAAACAAACCGTCATGGAGGCAGATCAGCATCCCAATCTGTCTTTTGCAGAAGCTGTACGGATGCTACACCCAGAGATAAACGATCCATCACAGGTTAATATGCAGACGGTTGTTCTGCTCGATAGCGTACATGACGTGGGAGATATCGATCACATAGAGAGTAAAACATTCTTCCTATTTCGAGCTGTGGGAAATAGCCTGGAAATAGAGCTGCATTACGATTCAGAATGTTATCAGGAGGAGACGATACAGCGCATTGTTCAACATACTCTGCGACTACTACAGCAAGCTTTGTCCAACCCGAAACAACCTAGTCGGGAGATCGAGTTCTTGTCTGAACAGGAAAAAAATCAGCTCATATTCGGCTTTAATCAGACACAGTCCGGTTATCCGCAGGACAAAACAATTGTACAACTATTCGAGGAGCAGGCAAAGAAGCATTCGGATCGAGAAGCCTTGGTATGTGATGATCAACGTATGACGTATGAAGAATTGAATAGACGTGCTAATCAAGTAGCAAGATCACTTACAGAGCGTGGAATTGAACCTAACGATATCGTAGGGATCATGGTTGAGCGTTCCTTGGAGATGATTGTGGGGATACTTGGCATTGTAAAAGCAGGTGCAGCCTACCTTCCCATCGATCCGATTTATCCACAGGATCGAATCCATTATATGCTAGAAGATAGCGGGGCGAAGCTTCTGCTTACCGATAGACCTGAAGGAAAGGTTTCCACCTATTGGGGAACAATCATTCATTTACATGATGAAAACCTGGAGAAGTATGCTAGTGAAAATCTGTCTGTCGAGATTTCACCGCAATCCTTAGCGTACATCATCTATACTTCAGGGACGACTGGACATCCCAAGGGTGTCATGATTGAACACAGACATGTCGTGCGTTTATTCTTTCCAGACACCCCCTTGTTTTCGTTTACCCATCAAGATGTTTGGACGCTGTTTCATTCCTTTAGCTTCGATTTTTCCGTATGGGAAATTTTCGGAGCCCTGCTGTTTGGCGGAAAGCTGGTAGTGGTTCCTAAGCTAGTGGCACAAGATACCAAAGTCTTCTTACAATTACTACAGAGTGAGCAAGTAACGGTACTCAATCAAACACCTACCGCATTTTATCAGATCATAAATGAAGAGGTAAAATCCGCTGATCAAAATCTGAATATGAGGTACGTCATTTTTGGCGGTGAAGCCTTAACACCAAGACAGCTACAGCCATGGAAAGCAAAATATCCTCAGACCAAACTGATCAATATGTATGGCATAACCGAAATCACGGTCCATGCTACCTTCCGTGAGCTGATAGAAGAGGATTTTCATCAGCACGCAAGCAACATAGGAAAGCCGATTCCGACGCTGTCTATCTATGTTTTGGATCAGGAGAGAAAGCTGTCACCAATCGGGGTCCCAGGCGAGATGTATGTATCGGGAGCAGGCGTAGCGAGGGGCTATCTAAACAGACAGGAGCTAACGCAGGAACGCTTTATCGACAACCCTTATATCGCTGGAGAACGTATGTATAAGACAGGGGACTTGGCTAGATGGCTGGCAGACGGCACCCTCGAATATATGGGACGACTAGACCACCAAGTGAAAATTAGAGGTCATCGCATTGAATTGGGTGAGATTGAAGAGCAGTTGCTGTTACGTAGATTTGTGCAGGAAGCAGTAGTTATAGCTAGACAAAACAAGGATGGAATCAATGAGCTATGCGCCTATTTGGTGACTACAGAAGACATAGGAAACATAGATGTAAGAAAAGCCCTTTCTGTTTCTTTGCCTGACTATATGCTCCCTACGTATGTGATACAGATAGAGAAAATGCCGCTAACCCCTAATGGGAAAATTGATCGAAAAGCCCTGCCAAAGCCAGAGAACAGCCTGCGCTCAAAGCAAGAGTATGTGGCGCCCAGAACATCCCTTGAGGCCAGTCTAGTGAGCATCTGGGAGGATGTTCTGGAAATAAAACCGATCGGAATTAAGGACAATTTCTTCGAGCTGGGTGGATACTCACTAAAAATGCTGAAGATGATTAATCTAGTGGCCCAAGAATTAAACGTAGAGATTCCATTAAAATTACTGTATGAAAACCCAACGATAGAATATATGGCAGAACGGGCCTTTGCTTTTTATATGGAGGAGAGTAACAACCATATGACGCTATTAAACCGAGCTGTCGATATCAAAGTGATTTGTTTTCCTCCGATAAATGGTTTTATCTTTATCTACAAACGAATTGCGGAATTATTAGATCAGGAAGCTACGTTTTATGGATTTGAATATTTGGAAGAGGAAAATCGCATAGAGCTATATACTCAACAGATTTTAGATGCAGAGCCAGAAGGACCCTACATTTTTCTAGGTTATTCAGCTGGGGGAAATCTAGCATTCGAAGTGGCAAAAGCAATGGAAGAGAAGGGACACACTGTATCTGACATCATTATGTTTGACACCTACATGAAAACAGAGCAGATGAAAATGACTCCAGAGGAGCTAGAAGATGAGATTGAGCGCTTCTTGCAACTAGAAAATATCAGAGAAATCTTAGACTTTAGCCATGGTGATGAGGTTGTGAAAGAGCAGGTTCTGAAGAAAACCAGAGCGTATGTTGCTTACTTCCTTCAGTTAGCTCATGTGGGTCAAGTACATGCTTCCATTCACTTTGTACAAGCAGAGCCAGATGAGGCCAATATTGCGCAGCCCGCCGATTTGCAAATGTGGGGTAAATTTACAAAAGGAACCTATAGAGAATATCAAGGTGCAGGCATGCATTACAGCATGTTTAATGGTCATTTTTTACAAAGGAATGCCAAAATGGTTCAACGTATTTTACAGCAGATTAAAAAGGAAGGATAGATAACTATGGCTCAGATCGTACCTGTGTTGAAACAAAGCAAATCGGATCGCATCATTTCATTTCGTTCACCGACAGCAAAGGACGCTTCGATCATTCGGAAGCATTACGAGCGAGTATTTCACGATAATTCCTTCATGCTCACTTCTGGAGAAGAATTTATCGCAAATGATGAGCAAGTCGCAGCCGGTATTGATACCTTTTGGAATGATCCCAATAAAGTGGCATTTATCGCGGAATACGAGAATGAATTAATCGGAATTATGACCGTTACGCCAAGAGAAACAAAGAGAGTACAGCATGTAGGTATGATCGCGTTAACAATTAAAGAAGAGTGGCGCGGTCAAAGAATGGGAAGTCTCTTTTTTGAAGTCATGCTAGAGTGGGCAGAGGCACATCCTGTCATTGAGAAGCTATCAGGCGAGGCATTTGCTCATAATGAAAGGTCCCTTCGCTTACTAAAGAGCTTTGGGTTTGTAGAAGAGGGAAGGAAGATCGGAGAGGTCAAATATCCTGACGGTACATATGTAGACACTATTTTTATCTCTAAATCGGTAAAGGGCAACTAGAGAGAAAGGTCTTCTGGGAATACAAAGACTAGTTGCATCCTCGAAAAATCCTGCTACAATGATGCATGATAGTTTTTGATACAGGATGTGAAGTGTTGCATGGATTTTTTACAGCAGAAAGTATTACCAGCAGTCAGACAGATGAAGGATTTCGAGGCATTGCTTAAAAGTCGTTTTGAATATTTAGTCTTGTTGGATAGCCATGTAGGGCAATTAAAGCATATTGTCCAAATGTCGAAAAAGCATAATAAAAAAATGCTTGTGCATGCTGATCTTATTAATGGCTTACGAAATGATGAATATGCAACCGAATTTTTATGTCAAGAAATTCGACCAGCAGGTGTAATTTCCACGCGGAAAAGTGCCGTACTAACCGCAAAGAAAAATAAAGTCTTAGCGATTCAACGATTATTTCTGCTGGACACTACGGCGCTTGAAACCAGTTACCGTCTTTTAGAACAAACGCAGCCAGATTATATCGAGGTATTACCAGGAATTATGCCGCATATTATTGCCGAAGTATATGATCGTGTGAAGATTCCTGTGCTTGCAGGTGGTTTAATCAGAACTGTGGAGGATGCCGAGTGTGCCTTTAGTGGTGGGGCTGTTGCGGTAACAACATCACGGAAAGAGATTTGGCATCATTATGAGAATAAATAAAATCTTTCTCATTCCCTGATAATTCATTGTTGACAGAATTATCTTTTGTTTGTTTAAATGGGATATAAAGTTAATCAGGTGATGGAGAATCGGAGACCCACAGAGGCTTCCCTATGGTATTATAGGGATTGTTTCCTGTGGGTTTTTTGTTGTCAGTCAAAGCATAAAGGGGGATACATAAGATGTCACCATTTGTAGGAGAATTGGTTGGTACCATGCTTTTAATTATTTTGGGGGGCGGCGTAGTAGGAGGGGTTGTTCTTCATAAATCAAAAGCGCAAAATTCAGGGTGGATTGTCATTACGATTGGCTGGGGGTTGGCCGTTACCATGGGAGCTTATGCTGTGGGCGGGATAAGTGGCGCTCATCTAAATCCAGCCCTTACGATTGCGTTAGCTACCATCGATAGGTTTGCTTGGGCTGACGTACCGTTGTATATCGTGGCACAGATGTTGGGAGCTTTTTTGGGCGCTGTAATTGTTTGGCTACACTATCTGCCTCACTGGAAACAAACAGAGGATAAAGGGGCGAAATTGGCTGTTTTTGCAACTGATCCTGCCATTCCAAATACGCTAGGTAATCTTTTAAGTGAAATTATTGGTACTTTTATTCTGGTTTTTGGTATTCTTGCGATTGGAGCGAATAAATTTGTAGATGGATTAAATCCGTTTGTGGTAGGACTTTTAATCATTAGCATTGGGGTATCCCTAGGTGGCACGACAGGGTATGCGATTAATCCAGCGAGAGATTTAGGACCACGTCTCGCCCACTTTCTGCTCCCGATTGCTGGAAAAGGAACTTCCAACTGGGGTTATGCTTGGATTCCGGTTGTTGGACCAATTGCGGGAGGAGTTTTGGCAGCGCTTTTTTATAAAATCGTATTTCTTGCTTAGACTAGAGAGAAAATACTGAATAACAGGGAAAAGGGATGAGTGATATATGGAGAAAAAATATATTTTGTCATTAGATCAAGGCACATCCAGTACTCGTGCCATTCTTTTTAATAAGCAAGGGCAGATTGTTGCCATGGCACAGCGGGAATTTCCACAGTATTTTCCACAGCCAGGATGGGTAGAGCATAATGGATTTGAAATATGGGGTTCTATTTTAGCTGTGATTGCAGAGGTTCTGTCCACATCCAATATTAGCCCAAAGGAAGTAGCGGCGATTGGCATCACGAATCAGCGTGAAACCACGATCGTTTGGGATAAACACACAGGCAAACCAGTATATAATGCGATTGTTTGGCAATCCCGTCAAACATCCGAGATATGTGATGAGCTAAAGGCCCAGGGCTATTCCGATCTAGTGCAGGAAAAAACCGGATTAGTGATCGATGCTTACTTCTCTGGTACCAAATTAAAATGGATTTTGGATCATGTAGAAGGTGCACGTGAGAAGGCGGAGAAGGGTGACCTGCTGTTTGGAACCATTGATACATGGTTGATCTGGCGTTTATCAGGTGGGGAGAGTCATGTAACGGATTATTCGAACGCTTCACGAACTCTTCTATATAATATCTATGAGCAAAAATGGGATGCTGAGTTATTAGCCATGCTGGATATTCCTAAATGTATGCTACCTGAGGTTCGACCATCATCAGAGGTGTATGCGCTTACAGCATCGTATCATTTCTTTGGCGAACAGGTACCTATTGCTGGTGCGGCAGGAGATCAGCAAGCGGCTTTATTTGGGCAGGCATGCTACGAGACAGGGATGGCAAAAAATACCTATGGAACAGGCTGCTTCATGCTGATGAACACGGGAGAAAAGGCAGTTAAATCGGAAAGTGGATTACTAACGACGCTCGCATGGGGCATCGATGGTAAAGTGGAATATGCGTTAGAGGGTAGTATTTTTGTTGCTGGTTCAGCTATCCAATGGCTACGTGATGGGCTTCGAATGTTAAAATCGGCGGCTGAAAGTGAACAATATGCACAACGAGTGGAATCGACTGAAGGTGTATATATGGTTCCAGCCTTTGTTGGACTCGGTACGCCATATTGGAAGAGTGACGTGCGAGGAGCTATATTTGGATTGACACGTGGGACAGAAAAAGAGCATTTTATCCGTGCCATTCTTGAGTCGCTTGCGTACCAGACAAAAGACGTCCTTTCTGCAATGGAAGTGGATTCAGGAATTGTTTTAAAAGCCTTGCGTGTAGACGGTGGTGCAGTAAGAAATAATTTCCTGATGCAGTTCCAAAGCGATATTCTTGGTGTTTCAGTTGAGCGTCCTACCAATAGTGAAACGACAGCATTAGGGGCAGCTTATCTAGCTGGTCTAGCTGTTGGATTCTGGGAAAGTCGAGAGGAGATTGCCTCTGTTTGGCAGATTGATAAGCGCTTTGAGGTACAGATGGGGGCAGAGGAAAGAAGTAAATTATATAGTGGATGGAAAAAAGCAGTAGAAGCAACAATGGGCTTCCAAGTACCGACTGTCGGTTGAAGCTACCAGTAAACTACGCTATACTTTTGTTATCAAATAGACAAGTTAATATTGGTCGGAGAATGGGAGTAGACCACAGCAGATCCTTATGATTGAGAAGGATCTTGTTGTGGTCTTTTTTTATTCACCTGACGAAGAATTGTGCTCGTTATTATGTACAGGAGAGTGAGTGAGGATGACAAAGCCATTTTCAAGCTTATATCGCGGACAATTATTGCGTGATATGGAGATACAGGAATATGATCTGCTGGTGATCGGAGGCGGAATCACTGGGGCGGGAATAGCACTGGATGCACAAGTACGTGGGATAAATACGGCTTTGATTGACATGCAGGATTTTGCTGCCGGGACCTCTAGTCGTTCGACAAAACTAGTGCATGGAGGTTTGCGCTATTTAAAACAGCTGGAATTTAAGCTGGTTGCGGAGGTAGGACGGGAACGGGCCATCGTATATGAAAATGCTCCCCATGTCACTACGCCAGAGTGGATGCTTCTTCCCATGATAGAAGGAGGAACGTATGGTAAATTTGCTACTTCGATAGGCTTACGAGTGTATGACGCATTAGCCGGGGTTAAGAAAAATGAGCGTCGTATCATGCTGAACAAGGAGCAAACCCTAGCAAAAGAGCCGTTATTGGCCAAGGAAAAGCTAAAAGGTGGCGGTTATTACGTAGAATATCGGACAGATGATGCTCGTCTAACGATGGAAGTGATGAAGGAAGCGGTGCGACGGGGAGCAACTGCTATCAATTATGTGAAAGCAGAGGATTTGTTGTATGAGCATGGCAAGGTAGTAGGGGTCGTAGCTATTGACCAAATCAGTGGGGAAAAAATTACGATCCGTGCCAAGAAAATCATTAATGCGGCAGGTCCATGGGTTGATACCATTCGAGAAATCGATGGCTCTAACAAAGGCAAGAGACTACATGTCACCAAAGGTGTTCATATCGTGATTGACAAAAAAAGATTTCCGTTAAAACAATCTATTTATTTTGATACACCGGATGGACGCATGGTGTTTGCGATTCCACGAGATAATAAGACGTACGTAGGAACAACGGATACGAACTATCAGGGGGACATTGCTAACCCCAAAATAACTGTAGAGGATCGAGACTACATTCTTCGTGCGACTAATTTTATGTTCCCATCGCTTGAATTGACAGGAGAGGACGTAGAATCAAGCTGGGCAGGCTTACGTCCGTTAATACACGAGGATGGCAAATCCCCATCTGAGCTTTCGCGTAAGGACGAGATTTTTATGTCCGAATCAAATCTTTTAACAATTGCAGGCGGGAAGCTGACTGGGTACCGCAAAATGGCTGAGAGAATTGTTGATCTACTAGTCGAGCAATTCAAAACAGAAGGTCAAGGGAATTATCCACGTTGTACAACTGATCAAATCCGTTTATCTGGCGGTGATGTAGGTGGTGCCGACAAGTTTGAGTTATTTAAGAAGGACAAGATAAAGGAAGGCATCTCGATCGGCCTATCCGAACAGGAAGCAGAGCAGTTAGTTGCTCGCTATGGCTCAAATGTATCTCGCATTTTCTCACGAATAAGTGAACATGAGGCAGAAAGAGCGGAATCCGGATTGCCTACACATGTTTTTGGACCCCTTATGTATGCGATAGAAGAAGAGATGGCAACGACTCCAGAGGATTTCTTTATTCGTCGCACAGGAGACCTCTATTTTAATATACAGGGGGTTCGAGATTGGAAGGAGCCCGTTATCGCCTATATGGCCCAAAAGCTGGGGTGGAGCAGAGAAGAAGTGAGTAATCATCAGAAACGTCTAGATCAGTTCATACATGATGCCGTTATTCCGATCAGAGAATGATAGAAAGCTCTGTTGTAAGCAAAGAGCTTGGGCAGCAAACGATTCCTTCTTTTGTTATCTAAGGGATTCAGGGTATTTCGAATTACAAAAGGACACCTGGAGTTAGTATAGTTTCATGGACACCTCTTAGTTAAGTTCTTACAATGAACTTATAGGAGATGAGTACGGATGAAACAAAATAGTACAAACAAGAAATACAAGGAAGATTTTAAAAGAACAATTGTAGACCTTTATCATTCTGGTCACAAGGTAAAGAGTTTATCTAGCGAATATGGCATATCAGAAGTAACCATTTATAAATGGGTGAAAGAATTTACTCCTTTCGGAGAAGGAGAAAAAGCCATTACACCAAAAGAAGTTGCTGCTATGCAGAAAGAAATGCTCCGATTGAAGCAAGAAAATGAAATTCTAAAAAAGGCTATGGCCATATTCGCGAAAAAATAGACGCAGCTGAGTTAAACCAATTCATTGAGACGAATAAAGAAAAGCATCCTATCCAGATTATGTGTGAGGTACTAAATATACCAAGGAGCACTTACTACCAGTCCTATAAGAAAGAAGCTTCCCCTCGTGAAAATGAAAACCAGCAGATTACGAAAAGAATCATGCAAATTCACCTGGAAAGTAAGGGACGTTATGGTGCTCCAAAAATTCATTTTCTGCTAAGAAGTGAAGGTATTTCTATTAGTTTGAAGAGAACTCAGCGACTTATGAAAAAGGCAGACATTCGATCAATTACAAGGAAGAAATTCCGCCCGCAATCAAGTAAAGATAGAGTAATAGAAGGACCTAATATACTAGATCAAGACTTTACAACAACCTCTATTAACGAGAAATGGGTAGCAGATATTACCTATATCCATACTCTTCGAGATGGATGGTGCTATTTGGCATCCGTTCTTGATCTACATTCAAAGAAAATTGTTGGATACTCTTTTTCTCAGAATATGACAGTAAGGTTAGCACAAGTCAAGATTTCGCATAGCGTGTTGAGGAATACCACATAATTCACTCATGTAGCAAAAAGGGGTGCCCCTATGATAATGCCTGCATGGAGTCATTTCATGCCATACTGAAAAAAGAAGAAGTAAACCATGTGACGTACATAGATTATAAGTCAGCAAAGCTTGCGCTTTTTACATATCTAGAAGGCTGGTACAATCGCAAACGGATACATGGAGGTTTAGGATACAAAACACCACAAGCAGTAGAAGATTTGCTGAGAAACGCATCCTAGCACTTAACTTTTTTGTGTTCAAGATATTGACTCAGATCCAATGGTTAAGTCAAAAGGTTGCGAGCACATCTTTAATGAAATTATGTAGTCGTTTAGAGGCATACACTGGGATATTAATGAGTCCGGAAGGACTAAATAAGCGATTTAATAGACAAGCCCTACAATTTCTTCAACGAATTTTTTCACACCTTCTATTCAAAAGCTATACGCTGCCGATACAATACTTCATGGTTACGCGACTTTGTTTCATAGAATCCGCATACTAGACTCCACTACTTTTCAGCTTCCGGATATCTTTGCTTCTGCTTATAAAGGATCTGGGGGAAGGTAGCCATACAGCCGGTGTTAAAATTCAGTTAGAATATGACCTTCTTAGTGGACAGTTCCTACACGTTGAAGCAGGACCAGAAAATGGAGAATTTATGAACATATCTGATTACATAATGAAAATAGTGGAATTTAATTATATGATTTTATTTGTGAATATATTCACAAATAAAATATTAACGGGAGGATTTTTATGAAAAAATTTGCAAGTTTATTTCTTGTAGGTGTGTTCCTTTTTTCGAGTACGCAATTTGTTCATGCGTCATCCACAGATGTTCAAGAAAGATTACGGGACTTGGCAAGAGAAGATGAAGCCGGAACCTTTAATGAAGCATGGAATGCTAACTTCAAACCCAGTGATGAACCACAATTCTCTAATAGTCCAACTCAAGGTATTGTTATCTTAGCACCACCTAAAAATGTTATTGGCGAAAGAAGAATTTCACAGTATAAAGTAAATAATGCATGGGCTACATTAGAAGGAAGTCCAACCGAAGTATCGGGGACACCTTTATATGCGGGAAGAAACGTATTAGATAACTCAAAAGGAACAATGGATCAAGAGCTGTTAACACCCGAGTTTACCTATACCTATACGGAAAGCACTTCAAATACAACAACTCATGGATTAAAATTAGGAGTCAAAACCACTGCTACCATGAAATTCCCGATTGCTCAGGGTAGCATGGAAGCTTCTACTGAATATAACTTTCAAAATTCTTCCACTGATACTAAAACTAAACAAGTATCATATAAAAGCCCATCACAAAAAATTAAAGTACCAGCAGGTAAAACCTTTAGAGTTTTAGCATACCTAAATACTGGATCTATTTCAGGTGAAGCTAACCTTTACGCAAATGTTGGGGGTATAGCTTGGAGGGTTTCACCAGGTTATCCCAATGGCGGAGGAGTAAATATAGGTGCTGTACTTACCAAATGCCAACAAAAAGGATGGGGAGATTTCAGAAACTTTCAACCTAGTGGAAGAGATGTAATCGTTAAAGGCCAAGGTACTTTCAAATCTGATTATGGAACGGACTTCATTTTAAAAATTGAAGACATCACAGATTCAAAGTCACGAAACAATAACGGGAGTGGAACTGTCGTTCAAGAGATTAAAGTTCCACTAATTAGAACTGAAATATAGTAAGTCACTTTTTGATTATCCGTCTACTAGGGGTAGCACCACATCGCTATCAAGCTAACAAAAGAAAATACCCCCTAAAATGAAAAAATACGCTATTCTTTCTGTAGAATCATAGGAAAGGATGGCGTTTTTGTATGTCAATTTCTGTCTCTGATGAATTACAACTATTTGCTCAAGAAATTTAAAGCTTCTTATCCCCAAATACGTTACAAGATCTTGCTAAAGATGTTGTTTTTGTGCAACGAACTAGTAAGTACCAAGAGGAGATTTATGTATTCGAGATTTAGGATACTTTTCTCTAAAAGATTTAGACCAGATGGATCAACAAGGGGAAATCATACAATTGTCCGATCTATTTGCACAAGGTGTAAATTTCAAGGAGATTATTAACAAGGAGATTCAAAAACACATCAAGAAGAATGAGAATGCCGAATTCTTCACCTTTACCTCTATCTCAGATACGCAAGGATTTCTGGTCAAGGATGGAAACCTTGTAATTAAGTTCGTCCAGTACGAAATTGGCCCACGTTCTCCTTTTGTTAACTAAAGAAATATATGCTTGTAGGGGGCGTCTACTCTGTAGATACAGCAGAGTGTTATTGCTACCTTTTCAAAACGTAATCTTATTGACTAGAATAGACTTTCTATTGCTGTATGAGGAGGAATAGAGGAACTCAGTATATCTTTTTCACGGTAATTTTTCGGTACATACTATTAAAAATGATAAAAATAATATACATCCTTATATTATTTTTATCATTATTATTTTATTTTACCTTACAAAATTGTAAGGTTTTTTTATATTGACTTAAAAAATAAATTGTAACTATAATAGTTACCTAAGGAGGTAATTAGATGAAAATTTACTAGATATAGCAAAAAAATTATGAATGGAGAATATACAACTATGAAAAAATTAGTATTAACAGGCGTATTAAGTGTTGGAACTTTATTGGGGGCGAATCTTCCAGGATTAGAGATTATAACAGTTAATGCAGCTAACCCTTCTAGTCTTTCTATTGCAGAGAGTAATTCACAACAAACCGAAGACTTTATAATTGGTTCGATCATAGAATCAGATAGCGATTACGGTTATGTTGTTGTTGAGTACATAAACAACGAAGGAAAAAAGGAGAAAGTTGAGGTCATCCTTTCGGTAGGTCACTCCTATAAAGTAGGAGATAAAGTTAAAGTAAGCAATAAGGGAAAATGGGAACATACAAGAATCGCAGGAAATAATGTAGTGTTGGCTTCAGAAGACTCTATTTCTAAAGTTATTGAGAATGAAACTGAAGACTTTATAATCGGTTCGGTTAAAGAATCAGATAGTAATTATGGTTATGTTGTAGTTGAGTACAAAAACAATGAAGGAAAAAAGGAGAAAGTTGAGGTCATCCTTTCGGTAGGTCACTCCTATAAAGTAGGAGATAAAGTTAAAGTAAGCAATAAGGGAAAATGGGAACATACAAGAATTGCAGGAAAAAATGTAGTGTTGGCTTCAGAAGACTCTATTTCTAAAGTTATTGAGAATGAAGCTGAAGACTTTATAATCGGTTCGGTTAAAGAATCAGATAGTAATTATGGTTATGTTGTAGTTGAGTACAAAAACAACGAAGGAAAAAAGGAGAAAGTTGAGGTCATCCTTTCGGTAGGTCACTCCTATAAAGTAGGAGATAAAGTTAAAGTAAGCAATAAGGGAAAATGGGAACATACAAGAATTGCAGGAAATAATGTAGTGTTGGCTTCAGAAGACTCTATTTCTAAAGTTATTGAGAATGAAAAATAAAAAAAATTAAATTACAAGAATTCACTAGGAGTGCCAATAACGTTACTAGGATATTTCTGACGGAATATAATAGTTACTGTGATACCGCTTCTTATATATACGATTATATACAAAGAAAAGCATCTTATT
The DNA here is from genome assembly GCF_002706795.1 of Brevibacillus laterosporus DSM 25. NCBI lineage: Bacteria > Bacillati > Bacillota > Bacilli > Caryophanales > Paenibacillaceae > Brevibacillus > Brevibacillus laterosporus. The sequence continues at coordinate 843,059 of NZ_CP017705.1, read as the reverse complement.
GAGATGCTTTTCTTTTCTAATTAACGGGATAGGGTACCCACAGGAAGAGTAAAGAAGTGTGCACGCCTACCTTTACTATATAATCAGAAACGGGTTTAATCACGATCAGGGGCGTAATAGGCCCCTGCAAGGGGGAAAGAATTGGGAGTGAACATAACTCGCCCGAATCGTCTAGTAAGGCGGTAGTTTTAAATTTCGTGAATATCCGTTTCTATGGTCAATCCCTTGGGGAACTGGCTGATTGGGTAAGGATTGCGAGTGGACAGGAGCCGCAGAATAAGTAATATTTCTTTGATGAAAAAGGAATAAATAATGATAATAAAAGAACAAACGTCCGAATTTAGGTTCGGACGTTTGTTTACGTAATGCTTATATTCGGAATCAAACCTAGGGTTAACCTTTAAATAAGGAACTTTGTTGATTACACTAATTCACTACATATATCATTTTCTATTTATAGTTTTTAAAATAACCATTTACACACAATTAGTATTAGTGTATTATGCATCTAGTACACTGATACTGAGGAGGAAAGAAATGAAAACTGAGTTTTCTCCTAATATCCCGATTTATATTCAGGTAATGGAGTGTATCAAAAAGGAAATTGTAACAGGACGTTTAGCCCCGGGTGATAAAATTCCTGCCGTACGTGAATTAGCGGCTGAATTACAAGTAAATCCAAATACAATTCAACGTACATTTCAGGAGTTAGAACGAGAAGGTATTGCTGAGACACGCAGAGGAACAGGGAGATTTGTAACAACTAATGAAGAAAAAATTACAGAGCTACGTAAAGAAATGGCAAAAGAGTTGCTAGGTAATTTTATAAATGGAATGAACAACTTAGGATTTACGGAAGAAGAAATTCTCTCAATACTCCGGTCCTCTTTGGAAAAGAAAAGGAAGGGAAACGAATGAAAGAGTTATTAAAAATTGAAAATCTATGGAAAAGATATGATTTAAAAACAGTGATTCAAGATGTAAGCTTAACAATATCAGAAGGAAAAATTATCGGTCTTGTTGGTAATAATAGCAGTGGAAAAACGACATTATTAAAAATGATTTCTGGTTTACGCTTCCCTTCTAAAGGAAGTATTACCATTGAAGGTAAGAAGGTGGGCTTAGTAACGAAAGAAATCGTTTCATTTATGCCTGATAGTTCTGTTTTTGAAAAGTGGATGACAGTAAAAGATGCTATGTTTTTCTATCGAGATTTTTATACTGATTTTAATTTACAACAAGCAATGGATTTAATAGCCGAGTTTAAAATACCGCTAGAAGAGAACATAAGCACCTTATCAAAAGGAACAACAGGAATATTACAGCTTATATTAACTTTCTCAAGGAAAGCAAAGTTATATGTATTAGACGAACCATTAGGTGGAATTGATCTTATTTCTAGAAAGCATGTATTAGATTTAATTCTTAACTTTTATCGTGAAAATAGTACCATTCTTATTTCAACTCATTTAATAGCGGAAATTGAAAATATATTTGATGAGGTGATCTTTTTGAAAGACGGCAATATTGTATTGCATGAAAATGTAGAAGAAATTCGTTTTCACCATGGAAAAGCAGTACATGAGTTATTTAAGGAGGTTTTTGAGAAGTGAATCCATTTTTTCGCTATTTATTTAAGTGTAATAGAAAAAAGATTGCCGTTCTTTATTTTGGATTTATTAGTATTTCTTTACTTCTGTCATTTTTAAAAATAAAAGATACAACATTACTATGTATAGGTGGATTTTCTATTCTTTTAATAGCACTGTCGTCTTTCAATAAAACGATTAAAAATTCTATGATTCGCTATACAGATATCTCAGCTCAAAGAAATATATATGCAAATTTATTTTTCTTCACATCTATGTTTATTTTTTTGTTAGTAATAGGTCTAATTTTTTTAAATTATGACTATGGAATCTTCCAACATGTACTCGCTGTTTTTTTATGGGGAACCGATTTCATGAGTATATTAGTCACTTGTTATTTCATCATAGTAATTACAAAACTGATTCCTATAAAGTCAACAATGAGTAAAATGATTTTATTCATCATTTTCTTTGCTATATTTGTAACAATCCAAATATTAGTATTGGATGTTTTAAGTAATGTAATTACTATAAAGAGTACTGGGTTTATAGATGAAAATGGCTTTATTGATGCATCATTGTATCCTAGTGAAGGATTCACTATTTCAGGTTTATGTTTTAATTGCTTGTTCATAATTGTCCTAGCAGCTATTACAGGTCGTATCATCGATAAAAAATTAGAAATATAAAGCTTTCACTTTAAAAGTAGAATGTATTTAGGAGGAAAAATGATAACATCTAATCCAATGCCAAAAAAAGACAATTTTCATAGAGGGGTGTTTTTGCCCATCCCCCGAAAAGGGGGAATAAGAACCTTATAAGGCTCACTTCGTTCAGTCAGGGTAACTCCTAACAACCCTAGATTGTATTTTTACAGTATTCTTTATGTTCCCAAAATTGCAATAGTCATACTGACAGTTGAAAAAATGTGGACATTCATACATTATAATGCGTGCAAAAAAATTTAAGGAGTAAGAATATGAATAATTTTTTAAAATGGGAGCCCAAAGAATCTGATATTCCCTTTTATAATGGCACACCAGTTGAATTGACACAAAAAAATTGGTTGTTGACGTTTGGAGCATTAATCTGCGGTTTTTTATTTTTAACAACAATCAGCCTAACAAAATGGTTGGCAGTTATTTTATTTCCGCTGGTTTTATTTTGTGGATGGAGAACGGCAGCAGGACGCCAAGCATATGCTCTTTTTAGAAAGATAACTTTGAGAGATTTAGGAATGGTACTAGTTTTTCTACCTGTATCTGTAATTGGTTCCGGACTTTTAGCAGTTGTCGTAAATCTATTCTTTCCAGTGAGTGATAATCCGATGATTACGGCAAGTGCTGATGTAGCTAGAACAGCAGCTTCATCAGCAGTCTCAGAATTATTGATTAATAACGGCGTTCACAATTTATTGCAGTTGTTTGGGGAAGAACTTCTTGCGATTTTACCATTTATTGCTGTAATGCAATTTTTCTATAAAAAAGCAAAATTTAGTCGTAAGAAGGCCATGCTCGTTGCCTTGCTAGTATCATCTATTTTATTTGGATTATTACATCTCTCAACGTATGAGTGGAATTTAGTTCAAGTAATTGTTGTTATTGGGTTCGTACGTATTATTCATACTCTTGCGTATATTGTAACGCGAAATTTGTGGGTATCGTTTATTGTCCACTTCTTGCACGATATGATTGGATTCTTATTGGTATTTTTGGTTGTATAATATGCATTGAACCAGTAAAAGGCTATAGTGATTATTGTTGATAGTTTGAAAAATAAGTCACTAATTATGACACTCTTAAGGGGGTGTCTTTTTTTGTGCCTAAAATATGCGAATTCGCATATTTTAGGCACAAAAAAAGCTACTACTGGAGGATGACGGCCAGTAGTAGCTCTAATCCAAGATATTGACTCTAATCTAGACAGGAACTAATAAACGTAATTCAACGGTATATCTGAAAATAATGATTGACAAGTGGGTGCCTCTTTTGATAACATACAAACCACCAAAACGTAATGATTACGATTATCAGTTAGAAATAAAAAACTAATAGAAATGGCTTCATCACTGTAATTGAATTTTTATTTTATCTATTCATTCTGCTAAAGAATAGGAGTTTCATTTATATTTTACTAATGAATAAAATTGTGTGTGAAAATTTTTTAAAAGTGCCATATTTTTTGCGATTTTTAGAAAGAACACTAACATACAAAATATTCATATCAGTCAAAGAAGTTCGTTTAATTTGAGATGTAAATAGGAGGGTGTTAAATTTGGTACAGGAATACGATAATTGGTGGCAAAAAGGGAATACTGGCGATCAGGAGATGGAAGACAGTCACCAAGAAGGATGGAAAAAGGTAATTGAGCTTATTGACATCGATGATGTGAAAAACCGAGATGTTTTGGATTTCGGTTGCAATCAGGGTGGATTTTTAAGGACATTGTATGATACCACGCCCTTTTATAGCGCTTGCGGGATTGATTTAGCTAAAAAAGCGATTGGGGTTGCAAAAGAACGTGTCGATGGGTATCCGATCGAATATTTTCAAACGGGAGATGCTGCTTCATTAGAAAGAAAGTTTCATACGGTGATCAGCACCTCAGTACTATATCTGATTGAAAATATAGATGAACATTTCCGCATGATTTCGAGTGTATTAAATGATGGCGGAGTCTATTATGCTTCTTTTGCTGATCAATCGAAAAATCCTAGCTTCGATTATATGAAAGAAAAGATAGATCAATTTGGAGCAACAAAAATGCAGAACAAGACGCTTTCTGAGGTAGTGGATAGTCTGATCCAAAATGGATTTTCAGTCGAGCTGCTTAAAGAATACACTGAACCTGTATATAGTGTGACGACCAATTATAAAGAATTCTATCTATCGGTTGATGATTATATTTTATCTTGTGAAAATTCTTATCTAATCAAAGCAAGGAAAACAGGAAGTAACGCTTAAAATGATTACGGCACATTGCCAGAAAGCGGTAAAAAAGATCATGTGAAATAAAGGTAGTTAAAATCATAAAGGATACAAGCTCTAGCTTGAGAAAACACGATCGATTATGCGGTACGACTCTATGGTATGTATTTCGTGTACTGCTGAAGATCAATGAATGACCGATTTCCTGAGATCTTACGGCTGTTTGAGCGCTGGCTGCTTGTTCTCAAGTTCGAAGTGTTGCTTTGAATGAATCAACCGATTTCATCCTTGTAGAAAAGCGGTATGGGAAATGGCCGTCCGCCTTGCAAAGCAAAGCTGTGCATCTTGACAGTGCGAGGGTATGAAGTGGCACCATTTGCTTGCTCATCCCCTCGAGTTTTGCTGCGGACAACGACTTTTCCCTGCCCAAGTTTGGTTTGCTGTAAAAAACACACAAAGGGGTACACTTGTTCTTCAGACGATGTTGTCCTTTGAGTAGGAAATGTGAAAGGAATAATGATAACAATGAAAAAAATGTTCGGGATTGTAATTTCTATGCTGGCTGCCATTTCTCTTGTGGGCTGCTCTTCTAATAATCAGGATGCATCAAAAAAAGATGAGAAGGCGACAGTAAATATCGCTATTTCAAACGAGTCAAATGCTCAGCAACTAGATGCCACTTCTTATGATGCAGATATAGCTCTATATGGAGCAGTTTATGAGCCTTTAGTCGAATATGGCGAAAAAGGAGCCTACAAGCCTGGTCTAGCTGAGTCTTGGGAAATATCAGAGGACGGGAAAAAATATGTATTTCATCTAAAAAAGGATGTCAAATTTTCTGACGGCAGCGATGTAAATGCGGAGGCTGTGAAATTTACTATTGATCGAGCAAAAGCAAAGAATGAGACAAGTGATTTACAGACTCTGACAAATTTGAAAAAAATAGAAGTGATCGATGATGCGACAGTTGCAATGCATTTTTCAAAAATTTCCAATCAAGTATTAGCTGAGCTGTGTCAGACTCGTCCATTAAGAATCATGAGTCCGCATTCTGTTGAGGGTGAAAAAGTTGATGGAGCATTCAAAGAGGCAATTGGTACTGGGGCCTTTACTGTGAAGGAAATCTCTGCCGAGCAAGTGCTGATGGAGCCAAATCCATACTATAATCATGGAAATCCAGTGAATTATCAGGTGAATTTCAAGACGATCGAAGATGGAAACTCACGTACTTTAGCGCTTAAAAGCGGCGAGGTCGACGTTGTCGGAGGAACATTAGGCAGTATCACGGATAGTGACATCAATTCATTGAAAAAGGATAAATCTTATAATGTACATAAATTTGAAGGAACGATGTCGCATTTTCTAGCCTTCAATCCTGATAATCAAGTATTGACTTCCACTATCCGTAAAGGGATCGAATTGGCCGTCAACAAGTCTACATTATCGGATAAAAAGCTGGTTGGCTTATTCCAGGAGAACGTTAAATATGTTTCTACGGATAATCAAGAGAACATTCCGTATGATCTTAACAAAGCTAGAAGTATGTTTGAATCAGAGGGCTACGTAGAAAATGCAGAGGGTTATTATGAAAAAGCAAACAATGTGCTTGCCTTTGATCTAGTTATCCAAACAACAGAATTTCCCGAATGGAAAGAACAGGCGGAAATTATTGAAAGCGATTTGAAAAAAGCTGGGGTAAAAGTAAATATCAATATCTTTGATAGTGAAAGCTACTATGATGTTTTATGGAACACGAAAAAGTATGACATGATTTTTTATCGTACCTATACTGATGCACTGCTACCTTATAATTTCTTGAACTCACTTTATCATAATACTGCTGAGGGACATGGAGTTCTTGCAAATGACGCCAAATTGACGAATCTACTAGATGATTTTGCAGTTACAATCCAAGAAAAAAAACAGCAACAGATATTCGGCAATATTTTTAAACGTATTTCTGAAGAAACACTTGCTATTCCAATCGATTACAAAGATGAAAAATTTGTTACTTCAAGCAAAATTTCAGAATTCCATTATTCTGGCTTATCCGATGCACCAATCGATTTTAAAAAACTTGTGGTGAAATAAGATGAATAAAGGGTTTTTTTTCTGGAAAACTCTACGTTTAGTCGTGAGTCTGCTGCTTTTTTCCTTTTTGCTGTACGAGCTTCTCTCCTTTTCGACAGGCGATCCAGCATTAGGTGTTCTCCGAAAGCTGGGGGTCCAACACGTATCCCAAGAAGCAATTGAAGAAATGAGAACAAGGCTAGGGATCGACGGGAACTTTTTGGATCAGTACTTTCGCTGGCTGCTTAATAGTTTAAAGGGGGATTTTGGAGATTCCTTTATGACAAATACACCGGTTTTGCAGATCATTGCAGAAAAAGCTGCGGTCACTTTGAAATTGATCGGAATCTCCCTTGTTATTTGTATTGTTTTTTCTCTAAGTTTGGGAGGCATGATCGGGAATTTTCCTGCTTTGAAATGGCTGAGACAGCTTCTTTCTGTAATTTTGTCGTTTCCTATTTATTGGATCGCTATATTGGCTATCTTTATTTTTGGAGTCCAGCTAAAATGGTTCCCTTTTGTAGGCAGTAGTTCTGGCAGGCATCTCATCTTACCGATATTCGTTATCTGCTTTTCTGAGGGATGTTATCTATCCAAAATGGTAAGTGATTTAATTGTATCTTCAGCAACCAGCGAGCAGCAGATTATTGCCAAGTTTAGGGGGATCAAGTGGTATTATCGGTTTTATTATCAATTGAAGGAATTGTTCGTACCACTGATTTCTCTTTACGGCAATAGCCTAATAAATCTTTTCGGAGGGACGGTTATCGTCGAGATCATATTCAGTATTTCTGGCTTAGGAAAGCTTTTGATGGATGCCATCTCCACGAGAGATTATCCAGTTATTCAAGGAATCACCTTGATCATTGCTTGCGTTATCTTTTTATTGAATTATTTCGTCGATTTATTGATCCAAAAAATTGATATGAGAATACAACTCGATCAAGGGGGAGAATGATGAAGAAGTATATCGTTGTTTTTTTCGCTTGTTGCGTTGTTCTTGCCCTTATCTTCATTCAATTAAAAGACCCTTATGCTATCGAGAAGAGCAATAGTTTGCAAGGGATGAGCTGGAGCCATTGGTTTGGGACAGATTATTTGGGAAGAGATTTATTTAGTCGAACTTTTTATGGCAGCTTCTATTCTTTGCTGCTGGCCATTTGTTCTTTGTTCGGAGTCGTTTTGGTCAGCTTGATACTAGGTGGGATATCAGGTCTTGTTGGTGGGCTGGTCGATTCCAGTATAACGACCTTTGCGGATATTATGATCAGTATCCCATCATTGATTTTGACGCTGGTTTTTACAGGATTCTTTTCAAATTCGATTTTTACTGTAATGGCTGCGCTAATCATAAGTTGGTCAGGCAAGTACATCCGCTATATCCGAAACTTAATTCTGAATATCCGCAAAGAAGAATTCATCCGTTTGGCTCCTTTGAGGGGATCGTATGGAAAGCATACATTGTTTTACCATATCATTCCTAATATTTTTGCAGAATTACTTTCCTTATTTCTAACCGATATCGGCAAAATCATTTTGAGTATCTCTGGACTGTCTTTCTTAGGCATAGGTGTACAGCCGCCAACACCAGAACTAGGAACGATCCTTTTTGATGGAAAAGCCTACTTCTTCGTAGCGCCATGGATATTTATTTTTCCAGGAATCATTTTGAGTGCGATCGTGCTCATAACTCAATTCATCAGCAGCAAAATCAGGAAACGGTGGGGAATAGCCTATGATTGATCTATCCAATTGTTCTGTCTATTTCAAAGGACAAGCACTGCTAAAATCGATCTCACTGTCGGTTTCTAAAGGCGATTTCTTTTGCCTGATCGGTGAAAGCGGGGGTGGGAAAACCTTACTGGGCAAAACGATATTGGGCTTTTTGCCGAAAGAATTTCGTGTCAGCGGCTCCATTCAAAGTGATCGGGAAAAGATGGAGATAATCCTACAGAATCCAATTGGGAGCATGCAAAGCAATGTTCCCGTGGAAACTCAATTTCATCATCTCTTAAAATCCAGAGGTATGAAAAATAGAGAAGAGCGTGAAAAGGAAATGCTTCAAGTTCTAAGCTGGGTAGGTTTTTCCGATCGTTCTAGTTTGCTTGCCAAACGTCCTTTTCAGTTGAGCGGAGGAATGTGCCAGAAAGTGGCACTGGCAATGGCTCTCGTTTCTGATCCGGAGATCATCATTGCTGATGAAGCCACCAGTGCTTTGGATGAACAAAGCCAGGAAACGATTCTAAATCTTCTGCGGGGAATTTACGAGAAAAAGCAAATAACCATCTTTTTTATTACCCACGACTTAACGATCGTGAAGAAATATAGTACGCACGTGGGTATCATAAAAGATGGACGATTGATCGAAGCTGGACCAACAAATCAAGTCCTCAGTAAGCCGAAAGAAAAGTATACAAAGGAGTTAATCGAGATCTTTGAAGGAAAATACTAGTTTATTAAAAATCTCTCAACTGACCAAAACATATGGAAACCAATTGATTTTCAAAAATTTGGATCTTCTCGTTGACACTGGCGAGTGGGTAGGAATAGTGGGTGAAAATGGTGCAGGGAAATCTACTTTAGTTAGGATTATAACGGGATTAGAGAAATATTCCCATGGACAAATTTATTTAGAGGGACGCACTATGACAACTTTTTCTAAGAAGGAGTGGGTCCAGCAGATTCAGTTAGTGACCCAATATACACGGAGAGCTTTGGATCCGACAAAAACAATAAAACAACTATTATTTGAACCGTTAAAGCAGTTCCAGCTTGCCCGCAAAGAGGAATATCTGCCAAAAGTCGAATCGGTGCTTTCTCGTTGCAACTTGTCCGTTGATATACTTGCTAAGAGATCGTTGGAAATAAGCGGAGGCCAATACCAAAGAATCTGTATCGCTTTAGCTTTGCTCGTACAGCCTAAGCTCTTGATTTGTGATGAAGTAACGTCTAGTTTAGACAAGATCAATGAATTGTGGATCATTAAATTATTAAAAGAACAGGAAAATATGGCAGTTCTCTTTATATCACATAATAAGAAGCTTTTAAAAGAAGTTTGTGATCATTCTATTCAGCTAGAAGACTATAAATAAATTAGGGAGAATTTAACTAATCCTGTGTTTTTCAAACCGCTTCTCATCGTGAGTAACTAAGATAACTTATTTCAATGATTTGAACTAAAGGGGCGTGGTTACAAAAAAATAAGCCTTCCTTAAAAAGGGGAAGGCTTATTTGGTTTGGACAGCTGAAAATCCCTTGGAATTATCTTTTCAGGATAATGTATGAAACATTAATGAGTATAGATTGTCAGGATGGAATTCTACCAACATTTGGAATTTGTACGAAAGGAAAGAGAGTTGTAAATTACCTCGGGAGGTGGGAGATCTAAACAAAATTATGAGGTCTTAAAGGAATAGATGGCTTTCCTATACCCTCGTTGAGATCAAGGATTATAGTCTAACACTTTATTATCTCAAGAAGCTTCCTGCGCTTATTCTTGTCCATGGCTAATGAATATTCATGAAAATTACAAATACCGAGCGATAATCCGAACTAACTTTGCAGGGAACTCATGTAAATTTGTAATATCCAAAAATCTTTCATTCCCATAGATTTTACTAATCACATCCTTGTCTTGACCTATTGCGGCTGCAAGAAAAGTAATTCCTTTCCGTTCATATTCCTGTATTGTCTGTTGCATATCTTTAACAGCATAACTTCCGGTATAGTCATCCATTGCTTTAGGTTGTCCGTCACTTATGCTAATCAACAGTTTTGTCTTTTGGGGGGAAACGACTAACCGTTCCGCCATAATTCTAAGAGCCATTCCATCGCGATTATTACTTCTGGCATGAATCTTCATTAACCTGAAGCGATCAGTGGCATCCATTTTATCAGAGTCGGCATATGCAAAGATGGACATTTGCTCCATCTTGGAAACATCCGCAGTATCGCCGTAGATCAAAACGGGAATATTACAAAGCTGACAATATTCATATACCGCAATTACTGCTCGTTTTGCTGCCTCTAATCTCCCGTAAGCTGACATAGATGCGGATTCATCAACCCTTAGACCAACCACAAGAGAAGGGGATTCAGTTGGAGGACGTTTCTTGGCAAAATACTTGTAATCCCTATAAGCAACGCTGTCTGCTTGAAATTTGCTGCCATAGTAACGATTCCTCGCAAAGTCGGAAGACACCTCATGTTCTAAGTACGGAAGTGTCTTTCTGGCAATCTCTTGTACGATAGGCATGAGTCCCTTACTTAGACGGATATATTCCTGTTGGTTTTCCAGATCGTAGTCTGGACGGTGAACAATGAGTTTTACTTTTTTATGAATTGAATCGGAAATAACCTCTCTTGCGTCTTGATTCAGCTTTTTACGGAAATCGAGTTCCTTTTGTCTCGCATCCTCTGACATTGATTCAGAATTTGCCTGATGATATTTGGGAGAGTCATTTTCCCCAAAACCTGAACTTTCCATTTGGGTAGAATCATCAGAGACACGGGAAGAGCTTTCGTCACTATCGGCAGATTTTTTCAATGTGATTCCCTTTTCCTCTACATTGTTATCTTTGTCAAAAACAGTGTCGTCAATATCTCCCCATGTCCTGATCTCTATGGCATCGTCAGATTTTTGTTTTTTTTTTAGTTCAATCTGGGCTTCTTCTAAGCTGGCAATCAAACCATGATTGTTAAGTGCTTCTTCCAAAAGTTTAATTTCTTCCGAATCGGTTGTTATCTTGTAGATGACCTTATGATAAAGGGATTCTGTTGCGGAAGCTCCTCCGGCAATTGCATCTGCCCAGTAGAAAAATGAACGCATTCCAGCCACGCCCTTAATCGCATTGGCCCGAGCTGTTTTGTCCAAAGTCATAACGATATCTGCTAAAATACCCAACATCTTTTCATCTTGAAAGCCGGTTTTGGCCACCACACGTTCTATCATGATTTCTTTGGTCGGCAGGTCCATCTTTTCCGTATGCTGAACCCTGTCGCGCAGCGCTTCGTTTAACGGTCTGGTTCCCGCATAACTACGGTTTGTTGTGATAACCGTTATGAAGTCTGGGTGCCTGCGTATGATTTCGGTGGGAAGATTGATGCTGCCATCCAGCTCCAAGGCAGAGTTTAATGCCATTAATACAGCAGCATCACGAATAACGTTTGGTTCTTGGATTTCCAGAAGATAACCTTTTTGATAGGCTCTGACGATCTCCGAAGGGTAAAATCGGTACTCAACCGCTTCGCCATCGGTGTTTTCCGCTACAAGCTTCAGTAATTGCTTCATCTTTAAGGCAGCCTGTTCCTGTGTAATCCCCAGTGCGTCCATCAAAATTTCAGTTACGCTTTGAAACCCATCGCTTTCATATAATGCTTTCAATACGGTTTTTTCCGCAGGTTCCATTTTCTCTAAACGTTCAGAAGAAATCACCGGCAAAATAGCGCCAATAATGTCCGATTTATCCATATCGGCAAAACAAGTCACTTTCGTATACGGTAGCCCGAAATTAGCCGATAATGCTTTTGCTAGTTGTGTTTTACCAGAACCGGCGTCACCTTCCAACAAAATATTGGCGATTTTCATTTCCCCGCGATTCCAGTTGCGCTTTATTTCTTTACTAATGCGCCGTTCTTCTTCGCTGACCTTATGAGTTAATGGTTTTTTCCAAATAAGCTTTTTTTCTGAATCAGTCAGCTGTCTTCCAGGTGACAAATAATATTCTCTATATTCAGTCATCACATTTTTCCTCCAATCCGTCATAATGCTGTGCGTTTCTCATCTTGCTCCTTTTCTAACCATAAGAGGGAACAGAAAAGACGCACCGATAATAATCAAAACTCCGCTTACCACATATACCGACAACAGGGAAACCGTATTCTTCAGATAGCCGGATATAAACATGCCAATCACCATCATCCCCATAAAAACAGGCATGATCGCTCCAGATACCCGGCCAATAAATGCCCCTTCTGTATTACGTACAATAAGCGTCTGGATTCCGCCCTGAATACAAGGGAAAAAGAAACCACTGATCACCAACAGAATAATTGTCAGCCAAATCATTGTAGAAGCGCCTATTCCAATCGTACAAACGGCAGTTACAAGCAAGCCTAACATGAGCAACAGCTGTGGATTCACCTTTTTGGATATCCCTATCATGACAGCTCCGCCTGCCAACATGGCTGCCCCATTGGTCATAACCAACCACTGCAGAAATTGTTTGTCCTGTCCCAAATTCTCGATGACAAGGAAAATCTGAAGCGGTTGAGTCAGTCCTGACGCCAATCCGACAGCTGAAAAAGTCAAGCAGAGTGTTCGTAAGGATTGATTGGACCCGATATAGCGCAGCCCGGCCTTCAACTCCTTTATGAAGCCGCCTGCATCGCCAGACTTCGGTTCCTCCGCGTCACGGGGAAGCGTCGCTAATACAAGGGAAGACCCTAGGAACAGAACGACCGTCAGAATCAGGGAGGCATTAATTCCAAACTGTATGAAAATAAACGTGCCGATGACCGGACCTAAAACCATAAAGACAGCGACAAGAGTTTGGGACATTGCCATCACGCCCTGCAGTTGTTCAACTTGCACATGCCGCTTGTACAGTTTCATGGCCGAGGGCTGAGAAAATTGAGACAGGCTGGCGGAAATAAATGTTCCGATGAGAAGTGCAATCCATCCACCGTTCATGAGTACAAGCAGTACGGCCCCAACGGACAAGGCAGACAGCAGATCGCTCCAAACCATTGTACGTTTCGGCCGCCATCGGTCGGCAAAGGTCCCTCCAATAAGGCCGAATAGAAAGATCGGAGCGAATTCCGCAACCGAAATCAGTGATACATAAACCGGATTATTATTCGTCAATTCGCTAACAAAAAGAAGGACGGCATAATTCCGGATCCAAATACCCAACTGCAGCAGCACTCGGGAGAGGATAATCGTTCGAACATAACGATTAGAAAACATTTCAATACCCCATATCCTTTAAAATTTTTGATAACATGCGCAGACGTTCGCTGATCATCTCATCGTCGTCGCTCAGAGCTTGGCTGAACAGCTTAATATCTTCATTAATTTTCTCATTGTTCGTACATATCGCCACGGTCATTGCATCCCCTTGCAGGGCAACTCGGTCGATGATGGGCTCCTGCGGGTCATAAAAATGCTCATATCTGTATGCTTCACGAAAATGTGCCAAAGACCGACAAATCAGAATGGACAAATCAAGAACGCGATGGAGAGGTAGTTCCTCCGATTGTCTTGACCATTTTTCTCCCGTGTATCTCCATACCTTGGCAGAAATATCAACCTTTCCTCTATCGTTCCACTGGGCTAATCCCAGAGAAAGACCTTTGGCATCTGTGTTCCTGGCAAATCGACCGTCAACCCGCTCATAGTTTTCTGACACGACAACAGGCTTATGTTTCAAGGTAGTAGGTATTTTCATTTTTCTTCCCCTCTTTCAATTTACTAATTTACTGACTGATATTATCTTGGATTTCATCGTTAGTCAACCCGTTTTTTTGTATACTTGACAAACAATAAACGAATATGTTTATTATATAGCAAACAAATAGTGGAGTTGTTTGTATATTGAATATCTCAGAGATGTTCTGCAATGCGTCGCTGGAAGAAGCTGAAATCTGGGTACACACAGGATGAGGACCATTACATCTGTCTGCTTTGCGGGAAACAAATTGAGAAAGGGATCATTTATCCGGAAGACGGGATCTTCTACGAAGCCGGACGCTATATTCGGGTCCATATCGAGAGCTCCCATCAATCCGTGTTTGAGCATTTGATTAACCTTAACAAAAAAATGACGGGACTCTCCGATCATCAAAGCAGCCTCCTTCAGCTTTTTTATCAGAGAAGAAGCGACAAGGAAGTGCAACAGGAATTGGGCATTGGCAGTGCTTCGACCATCCGGAATCACCGCTCTATGCTGAAAGAGAAGGAACGCCAGGTCAAGGTCTTTTTGGTTATGATGGAACTGTTGAAGGAAAAGGAAAAACATGCACCCGCCTTTGTCAGTGTGCATAAGACGGCAACGATGATGGACGATAGCTTCAACGTAACCCAAATTGAAAGCGAAACGAAACTGGGTCGTAGCCAGTGAAAAGTGAGGGAGAAACCATGAATAGAGAAGAACTGAAACAAGTGTATAAAGAATCGAAAACCCAGGCAGGGGTGTATCAGATCAAAAACACCGAAAACCAAAAAGTCTGGATTAGCAGCACCCGCAACCTCAAGACGATTAACGGAAAGCTGTTCAGTCTCAGAATGGGTTCGCATATAAACAAGCAACTTCAACGGGAATGGAATGAGTACGGAGAAGAGGCATTCGTCTCCGAAGTGTTGGAGGTTTTGAAAAAGAAGGAGGACGGATACTTTGATGAAAAGGATGCGCTGGAGAAACTGGAACAAAAATGGCTTGACCAGCTTCAGCCGTACGGAGAGCGCGGATATAACCAGGAAAAAAGAAAATAACAATAGTCAAATAAAAAGCGTATTCACAGGCCTTCTTACCCCAAAAAACAAGGACTGTATAGGATAAGGGGATACTCGTCTAAAACTCTGTCAATCTCCTTTGCTACTATTTTGCCCTTTCCTACGATAGAGCCGTTCCTTGATGCCGTGCATTGTATGAAATTCATATGAGCATGTTCACTCTACTAAACATTTTCAATGATTTATTGAATTTACAAGTATAAGAAAATAGGTTGTGATACAAAAAAGTACCGCTACTAACTGCGGTACTTAAGATAATAGATTAATATACGTCAAACATATATCTTTTCGATTGTGTTATTTTATTGCAATTTCTTTTTAATCTACAGCAAAAATTCTAACAACTGCTGTGCGAGTGCTTCCCCATAAATCATCTTTACATGATAATGTATATAAGAATGAACGATCTGATTTTACATTTTTAAAATCTAGGTTGATTCGATTTGCGTTTTTACCAGATCCCGAATCTAATACTGTCTTCGTTTGTTCCCCAATCACTTTATAAGTAAAGGAGAAAGTTCCAGGAGTTTGTGTAATCAAAGGACTATCTATAAAATACGTTGCATCATGATATTTTACCGCCAATGGATCATCAAAGAAATCAAAATCTCCTTCTATAATATCAAATTGGGGAACTGGATCTTTATATTCAATTTCTTCTGCTCCCACTTCGACAAAGGAAACATCATCCCAATAAATATTGGTTTGTCCGTCACCTCTAATAGAAATAGTATTTATTTCGTTTCCTTCCAGATTGGGGACTAGGATGTTTATTCTTTGGTAACCTAAGTGATCTAAGGTTATATTATCTGTTACAATTGACTCTTGTTGTCCGTCTATTTCTATATCAACTGAAACCTTTGAATCAGCCTTCATATATAGGCTTACGTAGTAATCTATATTTTTTTTCAATTTATTCTTTGATTCTGTTGACAGCTCAGTAAAGGCACCTTTATTAGCTGAACGGTATTGTTTTTTACCCGTATTTCCTCCGTTGACAACATAAGTATAGTACCAATTTCCTATTTTTGTGTTGTCAGATTCTCCTCCATCATATAAAGTGCTAGTTTTTATTGTGAAATTCATTTTGGGTTCTAATTTTACATCATATAAATTCTTAACATCTTTGAAGCTACCAGTACTATCATTTAACTGTTTTCTAATTTGTTTAGCTGTATATTCGTCAACATAACTTTGTACAGATGCTTCAAAAATAGGTTGGTCATTATAAAATAATAAACCATCTTTTTCCTCAATTTCATCTGGATAAGCTAACTTTAGAGCTTCTTTTACAGATAAATTTGGAGTTTTATCCTCTGGATTTGTATAATCTTTCGCTGCAACTCTCTTTTCTGACATTTGATTTCCATTATCTACAATAATAGAGGCCGTTTTAGCAGAAATTTCATCTGTTATACCATTCCAATCTCCAGCTATTGTAATATTACCATTGGTATCCTTTACGGCGTATTTTCCTTCTACTTGATCTGTTTCAAGTAGGATTGGTTTTTTATTAGATAAATAAGTATTTAGTTGCTCTTTATTTAATGGAATTGGGCGAGAGTTAAAATCATCCATTGTGTTAATTGCGATTCCGTTTTTTCCTTTCTCTGGATAGCTTTGGTCCGGTAAAATAGTTAAAGCTGTTGTGTTTTCTTTTGCTTTAATCGTTCCAATTGTTGTTCCATCAAGAATAAAACTCGTTGTTGGTTTCGTTTCATAAATTGCTCCTGTCCCAACGTTATTATAGCGAACATTTGCGTTTAAATAAGCAGATTCCGCTCCATTTATATGTGTGCCATCATTCGTCGCAGAACCCCATTCATTGGCTACAGTTTCACTATGTTGATAGTTAACAGAAACTCCAAAACTAGGTCCTAAGCCTGACCATCCAGCATTGACGTTAACGCCTTCAGTATTGGTATAAGACCAATTGGTAGATTGACTGCTTTCAACGCTATGGGAAAGGTCTTCATTTTTGGATAAAATCACCTTTTCTAAACTAACATTTACTGATGGAAAGGCGGCAACCAGAGGATTAAAAGTTTCTTTTGCATTCGATAAGGGCATATCTCTTGCAGCTTTTTCATAATCACTATAGGGATCTCCAACTGTGTGTGCTTCTAGTGGATTAGAAGTAAATTTTTTATACCCTTTACTTGCTAACGAATCATCCCATTTGACTGCTACTTTGTTTTGAATGGTATACCCGTTTTCTTCCCAAGCATCAGGGATAGAATCTCCATCTGTATCCGTATCTTCATCAATATCTCTTTTCGTTTTTTGCGTAAAAAGATTTGCTTTCGATGCTTTCTTTAAGAATTCTTGCGTTTCTTTCTTATTAAACTCAGGGTTTCTCAGTTCATCTTGTTGAACTTGTAGAGAGTGATTTTGACTATCTATCTTGAATAACTTAAGCTCTTTAAAAGTTTTATTATCTATATGTAATGCATTGTCTGGTTGGTACTCAATTTTTATTTGTACCAACTGTCCTTTTTCTAAATGAACAATTTGTTTACTGTTACCTTTATGAGAAATAACCTTCCCATCCAATTCTATGATGGCATTTTCATCATCTGACAATTTAAATGTGAAATCTCCTGTTGCTTTACTCTGAATCAATCCAATCCAGCGAATAGAATGATATTCTTGATGCTTTTTATCTAATAGTGTATTTGCTGTTTGTTGGTCATAAATAAGAGTATTATCACGTGTCGGTGCAAATATTGTAAGATCATTAAAATCTTTTCCTTTAAAGTAATAACCAAGTAGTCCTTCTCGATCGATTTGGTTGTCTTTGCTTACCTGAGTTGTTGTAGCAATCTGATTTGTTTTGCTGTCCGCGTAAACAGCATTTACATTCCCATTCAAAGACATAGAAGCTAATAACGTGCATATTACAACACTAGATAACCCTTTTTTCATATATTTCATCTCCTTATTTTGTTAATAATGTTGCATCGACTACATATCGCTTAACACCTTTAATGACTACTTCTGTTATTTTATCAATATGATATTTACTATCTTTATCAAGTAGGATTTCTTTTTCACTTGCAAATCCCCCAAGAGCACTTAAATATGCCCCTGTGCTTCCTTTCAGAACTTGTAATCTTAAAATGATTTTTCTCGAACCAAAGGCAGAAAGACGTTCACTTGACAAACTAGTACTCATATATCCCTTATCTTCTTTCATTGTATTTAAAAATTTTTCTTCCATTTCTTTTAAAGAAGGTAAAGGATCACTAATTTGATAACCAAATTCCGCCATTCCACACCATCTATACACAGTAATATTTTCTGGTATTGGCTGCTTTTCTAATGCTTCAGAAATATTTTTTATTTGTGTATCTAGTTTTTCATTTCCACTTCCACCTTGATTTCGTAAATAATCATTTATTTGTTTATAATCTTGTCTAGCATACCCATCTAAAGCTTCCCTTTGAGGATCTGTTAAATTTTTAGCCCATCCTTCATAATTTTTCATACCCCAACGATGAGCCTCAGCATTAATATCATTTTTAAAATCGAGGCTCTTTTTTAGCGTTCCTTGAATTTGTAAACATTCATAACCTTTTTTTACTACTTTTGATATATTATCCACATGGAGTACATAGCCATTATCAATTAGCATTTTATACTCATTATTATTTAAAATTACACCTGCTTTTGTTGGAATAGTAGATCCTTTACCACTTGGCACTGTAACTTGTAAAATGATTCTTTCTTTACTAGAAACATTTTGTGCAGTTAAGTGAGTGTCAAGATAACTATCAAACTTAATATCTCTTCCTAAAAATTGTTCTTTAAACTGGGCTTGTGCATCAGTATTAATAGTATTACCTTCTGTTAAAGGTTTGTTAAATCCAATCGTTGAGGGCTCCACATTTTTATAGGTGACAATAGAACTTGATAGATTGGCTTTATCAAACATTTTATCAATCTCTTTTAAATCTTTTATTTCATCTTCAAATGAACCTGCCATAGAAAAAGTAATTTCTTTATAATTTTTTTTTATATCATTTTTATTATCTAAAAAATTATTCATCCTTGTTTTTTCAGTAACAGTTAGTTTCCACTCTTTTTCTTTTACTTTCCCCCATTCTTTGGCTTTTTCCTTATCCTCTTTAAAATCCTCTACATTGTTAGTAGTTTTTACTAAATAATCAACCTTCTCACTACCGTAAGCGTACGTAACGTTGCTTGATATAGGCATGGCTAACAATAAAGCAGACATGCAAATAAGATTCTTATAAAAATTCTTTTTCAACTCATTCCCTCCTTTTACATTTGTGAAAATAATCACAAGAATAATGTCAAAACAGGAACTTACATTCAGAAACTATTGGATAACAGCAACCTTTTTTCGAAATACGGAATATTCATCCCTCCAATTCCTGTAATAGAATACTCTTTCATGTTATCTTATATTTATCTATTAGAATCGTTGGTTTTTGAACGTTTTTCAAATTGTTTTTTATTATTGTTAATTTTCCTGTTTATTTAGTACCATAAACGACCGTTTATGGTACTCGTTTGGATTTATTGTCATGCTCACTTTTAGTGTATTCATAGAAAATCAATGAGAACGCACCACCATTTACCTTTTAGTTTGCTTATCTTGATGGCGATGGGGTAGGAGCCCATTTAGAAATCAAGGATTTAATTATTTTATATATAATAATCAGAGTTCTACTTTCAAACAGACTCAATCCGTGTAACATAAGCCTGGTAGAGTAATAGAGAAAGGGGTGGGAATATGCTTGGAGAAATCCTTTCGCTAACCATCGTCAAATATAGTCTCTCTACACTACTCGTGCTAATCATCGTATGTGTAGCTGGGGTGATATACGCTGTATACGTGGAACCTAAGTCCTTGGTGGCAACTCGTCATCAGTTGGAAGTATCAGGATTACTAGATAAGCAGCAAGACCTTACAATCGTCCAATTTAGCGATACACACGTTGGTCCCCACTTTTCGCTTGCACAATTAAAAGAGGTTGTTACCCTCATCAATGAACAGAAGCCGGATCTTATTATGTTTACGGGTGATTTGCTCGATCGGGTTAGAAGCTTTAAAGAAAGCAAGGACGAATTGATAGCCATCCTAGCAGAACTGAACGCTCCTCTTGGAAAATTCGCAGTGTATGGGAACCATGATCGTGGTGGTGGCGGTAGTGAATATTACCAACAGGTGATGGAGCAAGCTAACTTTGATTTACTTGTCAATGATGTAAGAACGATTTCGCTAGCAAATAAAAAATCGATTACCATCGCTGGCCTAGATGACTTTTTACTTGGCAAACCAAAGGTAGAAGAGACATTAGAACCTCTCCAGCAAGGAAATCAACTTACTAGACGGAAGGAACAGAATCAATCCAATCAATGGAACAATGTTACTTCACCTCATTCAGATACTTTTGTCATTTGTCTTGTTCATGAACCTGATGTTGCTGATCGGATTGTCAGTTATCCTGTTGATCTACAATTATCCGGGCACAGCCATGGTGGGCAGGTGCAGGTTCCTCTGCTTGGGCCTGTGGTAACCCCTTCTTTAGCTCGAAAATATAGAGAGGGCCTGTACGAAATTCACAACGAGAATAACACGATGCAGTTGTACGTGAATCGTGGGATTGGGACGACTAGGTTACCGATTCGGTTAGGAAGCACACCAGAAATTGCTATTTTTACATTGAAAATATAGCCGTGATAGAATCAAAGGATATATGTTTCTTACTGATTCCTTAGGAGCTGTTACAATGAAGACGATACAAGTTTATCACTATGATGCCTTTAGCAATCAACCTGATAAAGGAAATCCAGCAGGTGTAGTCTTTACAGGTAGTGAGCTAACGGAAAAGGAAATGCAAGAGTTAGCACAAAAAGTAGGGTTTAATGAAACGGCTTTTGTACTTGATTCAGATGTAGCTGACCTTAGAATTCGTTATTTTACACCAGGACACGAAAATAATCTCTGTGGTCATGCTACAATTGCAACTATTTATGCGCTTACGTCTACAGGAGAATTAAAGGATAAAAATCATCTAACAATCGAAACAGGAGCAGGTATATTACCTATAAAAATAGACAAAGGCTCTGATGATGAGCTGTATATTACGATGAAGCAGGCAGCTCCGCAGTTTGAGGACTTTACAGGCTCTCAGGAGGAGCTAGCAGACTCAATTGGTCTTACAAGTGACGATATAGAATCTGAATTGCCCATCCAATACGGAAGTACAGGGATTTGGACCTTGCTAGTACCTATAAAAAAACTGAGTGCCTTCAAAAAAATGAAGCCTGACAATAAACGTTTTCCAAGCGTGTTACAAGAAATGCCGAAAGCATCTGTTCATCCTTTTTGTCTGGAAACCTATGATTCTCAAGCGCAAATGCATGGACGCCATTTCTCATCGCCATTTTCGGGTACAATGGAAGATCCTGTGACAGGTACGGCCTCAGGCGTAATGGGAGCCTATTATGCGCAAAATATAAGCGAAGATTTTGATACCCAACTACGTCTCATGATCGAACAAGGTCAGGAAATCCAAAAGGACGGTAGAGTAGAAGTAGCCATTAGTAAAAATCATGAAACGTATGATGTTGAGATTACAGGCACGGCTGTTTATGTGAAAGCATTCGAAATTTCTATGTAATCTAGAGCAGTCGGGGAGGATTAACCTTCTACCCCAACTGCTTTTTTGTATGTCTAAAATTGTAAGGGAAAGAGTAGATACCTTACAAAGTAACAACCTATTTTAAAATAAGCCGATAGTATGTATCAGATTATGTATCTTTTTTTACATTACGCAGAGCAGTTGAAAAACGCGAAATGGCTTCATGAATCTGGTCATCCATCACTCGACCAAACGTAAATCGAACATATCCCTTCTGTGTACCGAAGACACTTCCTGGAACATAAACAACCCCTTGTCTAATTGCTTCCTTGACTAATTTTTGTTCGTTAACAATCTCCTTTATCCTACACCAAATATGAATCCCACCCTCAGGTGCTAGAAACTCTACCTGGTCCTCAAGCTGATCATATAAGGAAAACGTCATTTTATCCTTGTTAATCGCGAGTGAATTTCGAAGCTTGCGTAAATGGGTAGGGAATTCCTCAGACGATAAAAACTTGGTTGCGATCCATTCAGGTATAATGCTATGTCCAAAATCGATTTGTTGTTTGGCATCTGCTAAACGGTCAATAACGGTTTGGGGACCAAATATCCACCCGATGCGCAGACCAGATGCAACAATTTTGCTTAAGGAACTCACATAGAGAACCGTACCATTTTCATCTAACGATTTTAATGTTGCAACTTGTGTGTTATCAAAAGCTGTTAGACTATATGGATCATCCTCAATAATAGGTATACCCAAGTCAGAGGAGATTTCTAAAACACGCTTTCTACGTTCTAAGCTTAAATAGGACCCATTTGGATTTTGAAAGTTAGGGTTAAGAAAGACCATCTTTATACGATGCTGTTTATGTAACTCTACAATATCATCTGGATTAACCCCGTCATCATCAACAGGCAATAGGAAGGTTCTTAGTCCTGCTGACTTAAATAACGGCAATGAATAGCAATAGGAGGGGTCTTCAATTGCAACTGCATCGCCTGGTTGCAATAAGCACTGGACAATCAGGTATAGAGCTTGCTGTGCCCCAGAAGTAATCAAAATAGATGAAGGTGTCGCAGAGATATTTCTTGATTCCTTTAAGTGTAAAGCGATGGTTTCACGCAATTTCAGGTTACCCTGAGGATGATCATAGCCTACGTGATACATGAAAGTTTCATTGGACATGATGTTTTGAAAATAGGGGGAAGCAGATAAATCAGGTGACAGCTCCCCGCTTGCTAGATCGATCAAATCAAGACCAAAGGTTTCTTTTCGAATAGAGCGCATCATTGTCGTATTGGGAAGAAATGACCCTGTTTCAATCAGTTTCTCCCAGTTTGGAATGCGTTTGCGAGATGCTCCCCAGATATCCCGGCTTACAATCGTTCCTTTCCCCCGTAGGCTCTCTATAATACCGGAAGCACGCAATTCTTCATAGGCAGCTACAATTGTTGAACGGTTTACATCTAATTCCTTGGAAAGTAAGCGTTCGGAAGGAAGGATTGTACCTGAAGGATATTCTCCATTCGTAATACGTTGTTCAAGATATTGTGAAATTTGCTTATATATTGGTATTTGACTTTTACGATTGGGTTGCCATTCCATACAAGATTTCACTTCCTTTCAAGTCTTTAGGCGTGGTGGATGGTCATAATATGATGGGACTGGACGGTTCATTTCAGATGATACATTTTTATAATGTAAAAATAGTTCTTTATGTTACTAAAACATATTATACCTATTCTTACAATTATCAGGAGCGTGAGAGGAGAGAAGATTATGAAGTATCGAAAGTTTCCGGGTACAGATTCTCTAGTATCTGAAATTGGCTTTGGAGTATGGACAGTAGCAACCAAATGGTGGGGGATAACGGATCGAAGTGTGGGGGAAAAGCTTTTGAAGTCTGCCTACCAAGATTACGGAATCACCTTTTTTGATACAGCTGATGTCTATGGTGATGGCTATGGAGAAGAAATCATTGCAAAGACGTTAGGAGGAGTACGCGACAACATATTTATAGCCACTAAATTTGGATATGATATCTACAAAAATAGGGGGGAGAGAAAAGGACACACAGAGCTTCCTCAAAACTGGTCTAAGAAGCATATTATGATGGCCTGTGAACAAAGCTTGAAACGACTTGGTACAGATTATATTGATTATTATCAGCTTCACAATCCTCGGATGGAGGCAATCCAAAACGATGAAATTTTGGAAACTCTTGAGCAACTAAAATCTCAGGGGAAAATTCGTCATTATGGAGCAGCGATGGGGCCCGATCTGGGGTGGAAAAACGAATCCTTAGAGGCATGGCAAAGAGGATATGAAGCGGTTCAAGTCATCAACAATATAGTTGAGCAGGAGCCGGCTAGGGACCTATTGCAGGTAGCAGCAGAAGACGCACAAACATTAATCGTAAGAATCCCTCATGCGTCAGGGCTGTTGGATGGCACGTACGATCCCAATCTGCATTTCAGTAGATCAGACCACAGAGCTCATCGTCCCGTAGAATGGATGAGGGCAGGCAATGAGGTGGTGAATGAATTAAAGGAGAAAGGGATTTTTGACAGTGAAAATCGTACATTGGGACAATTGGCGATCCAATTCTCTCTCTACCATTCCTCTGTTCTCTCTGTTATTCCAAACATTACGAGTGAGGATCAGCTAAGAGAGTTTGCACTAGCTTCTGAGACGGCTCCCCTTTCCAAGGAAGAATATGAGCAATTGGAGCTACTTTGGGTAAATGGATATAACGAGCGTTTACGACAACCCTTATCCGATTCAAGTAGTAAACCAGCTCCTAAGCAGTAAGATACTACCTTTATTTATCTAGCAAAATGATCAAATGGTTATTACGAAAACCAGGCCCCAAAGGTTGACGAGAGCTTTACTATGTCGATCTTTAGGGCTTCTTTGCGTTGTGTATTTAGGTGATGGAGCTGGAAGTTAATTTTGTGACTATTTCTTGTCAATATTGTTGCAAAACATTGAACATGGATGAGAGAAATGCTATCCGACTGGATGGCGACTTTTTGAGGATCATTCATTAGGATAGGAATGTGGATCGGTGGTTATCAATTTTAAAAATCAACAGGAAAGGGGTACTTGATAAAAATGAAATGGGCTCTATATGCTTTTATTTTAGCTACTATTTCATTGCTTACAGGCTGTGGTGACAGGTTACTGGTCTTGGACCCAAAAGGACCTCAAGCCCAGACACAAGCAGACGTGATTATGATCTCCATTTGGACGATGTCGTTCATTGTCGTTGTTGTTATTGCACTTTTCGTATTTATGGTCACAAAATATCGTGCCTCTAAACAAAGAGAAGAATATGAACCTCCTTATATGGAAGGAAATTTGGTTGTTGAAATGGTTTGTGTAGGGATTCCAGTACTAATCGTCATTATTCTTTCAGTGATCTCTGTGAAAAGTAACTATATTGTGGAGTCAAGACCACAGGGATATGAGGATAAAAAACCGTTAGTTATTTATGCTTCAAGCTCCAACTGGAAGTGGCATTTTAGTTATCCGGAAGAAAATATTGAAACAGTCAACTACCTGCGTATACCAATAAACCGACCTATTGAATTTAAGCTGTATTCCTATGGACCAATCACTAGTTTCTGGGTTCCACAATTAGGGGGACAAAAATATGCCATGGCCGACATGGTTACTACCCTACACCTAGCCGCTGATGTACCAGGTGATTACATGGGACGAAATGCAAATTTTAGTGGAAAAGGGTTCGCTGAAAATACATTCAACGTCGAGGCAATGACTGAAACGAAATATGATAAATGGGTAGAAGAGGTTAAAACAACGGCTGAACCTCTTACGGAACAAAAATTCAATACATTACTAGAGCCGGGTCATGTTGGACAATCCACGTTTACTGGAACACATTTAGAATTTAGACCAGCTCCAGAAGGGGCAAATGGTGGACACCACCACCATCATGGTGCATCCCGAGATGAATAGTTTCTTCGTTTTTTTAGACAAGACAATACATTTCAAAAAGGAGCCACAATAGTATGGATTACTTTACGAAATTTGCCGTTCCTCATCCCAGCCCTGCGATTTATGCATCGATGGTTGCCATTGTTCTGACTATGCTCGGGATTATCGGAGGATTGACCTATTATAAAAAATGGGGGTATCTCTGGCGCGAATGGGTAACGACGGTGGATCATAAACGGATCGGGATTATGTATCTCATATCAGCATTACTGATGCTATTTCGTGGTGGTGCTGATGCGATCATGATGCGTGCCCAAACGGCCGTTCCAGAAAATACGTTGCTAGATGCTCAGCATTATAATGAAATATTCACAACTCATGGGACTGTGATGCTCATCTTTATGGCAATGCCATTCATTTACGCTTTAATGAACTTTGTTGTCCCCTTGCAAATCGGGGCTCGTGATGTAGCGTTCCCACGTTTAAATGCATTGAGCTTCTGGTTATTCTTCATGGGGGCGATGCTGTTTAACATATCGTTTGTAATTGGAGGTTCTCCTGATGCAGGTTGGTCTGCTTATTTCCCACTGGCAGGTAATAAATTTAGTCCATCGGTAGGTACCAACTATTATGCGCTAGCTCTCCAAATTTCGGGTCTTGGTACATTGATATCCGGTATTAACTTTATCGCTACGATCCTTAAAATGAGAGCACCTGGTATAACACTTATGAAAATGCCTATGTTTACATGGTCTGCTTTCGTTACGAATGTAATTGTAGTTTTTGCGTTTCCTGTATTAACAGTGGCACTTATCATGATGACAATGGATCGACTATTCGGAACACATTTCTTCGCTTCGACGAATGGCGGTATGGATATGCTTTGGGCGAATTTGTTTTGGGTGTGGGGTCATCCTGAAGTGTATATCCTAGTACTTCCAGCATTCGGTGTTTATAGTGAGATTATTTCAACCTTTGCTCGTCGTAATCTGTATGGTTATAAATCAATGGTTGCTTCTATGGTGATCATTTCGCTTCTTTCCTTCTTAGTTTGGACACACCATTTCTTCACAATGGGACAGGGAGCACTAACGAACAGCATTTTCTCTATTACAACAATGGCGATTGCTGTTCCTACAGGGATTAAAATATTTAACTGGCTGTTCACTCTCTGGAAAGGAAAAATTGTTTTTACAGTCCCGATGCTTTATTCATTAGGATTCATTCCGATTTTCTTAATTGGTGGGGTAACTGGGGTTATGCTTGGAATGTCAGCAGCTGACTACCAATATCATAATACGATGTTTTTAGTCGCTCACTTCCACTATGTCATTATACCTGGTGTCGTATTTGCTATGATTGCCGGTCTCACTTACTGGTGGCCAAAAATGTTCGGTTTTATGCTAAATGAAAGAATCGGGAAGTGGGCATTCTGGTTTATCGCCATTAGCTTTAACGTGGCATTCTTTCCGATGTTTCTCTCTGGTTTAGATGGACAGGCCCGACGTATGTACACCTATTCTGAATCAACTGGCTTTGGACCTTTGAACTTTATTTCATTCATTGGAGCACTTGGATTGCTAGTGGGCTTCGTGCTACTTGTTTATAACATATACTGGAGTATTCGTTATGCTCCAAGAAAGATAAAGGCCGATCCATGGGATGCACGCTCTCTTGAATGGGCAACTCATAATCCAGTACCAGCATATAACTTTGCTATTACACCACAAGCTCAGTCTATTGAAGCATTCTGGGATGCTAAGAAAAAAGGTTATACCTTATTCCAAGGTCCCTATAAAAAAATTCATATGCCAAATAACAGCGGTGCTCCGTTTATTTTGAGCGTTATCTTTTTCATTTGGGGCTTTGCCTTTGTATTTGCAATGTGGAATGTTGTAATCCTTGCAACCATCGGAATCTTTATGTGCTTGACTCACCGATCGTTTGAGCAGGACGATGGTCATTACATCTCGGTTAAAGAAATAGAAGAGACAGAAGAAAGTTTGCGAGGTGCAATGAAATGAAAATAGATCACTCACTGCCACTTGAATACAGCACGGAACAAAATTCCTTAAACATTTTAGGATTCTGGATCTTCCTAGGAGCCGAAATTGTACTTTTCGGCACGCTTTTTGCTTCCTATTTCACATTGGTCGATCGCACTGGCAATGGCCCTACTGGAGCCGAAATTTTTGAAATTACTCCCGTGCTAATTGAAACCATCCTGCTTTTAACAAGTAGCTTTATCATCGGTCTCGGCATTCATGCGATGCGTATCGGCAACAAAAAAGCAATGATTACATTTTTTACGATCACATTGCTGCTCGGGCTTGGATTCCTAGGTGTTGAAATCTATGAGTTTCTTCATTACGATCACATTGGAGCAGGCTTGCAAACCAGCGCATTTACAGCGATTCTATTAACAACATTGGGAACACATGGAGCGCACGTTTCCTTTGGATTATTCTGGGGATTATATATTATTATGCAGGTCAGGAAACGAGGATTGACGCCTCAAACAGCGAATAAATCATTCATTTTCTCACTGTACTGGCATTTCCTAGACGTTGTTTGGATCTTCATTTTTAGCTTCGTCTATCTGAAAGGAATGATGCAAACATGAGAGAATTATTCCCACGCAAACAGGTAATGGGCTTTGGATTGTCGATGATTCTTACTGCATTGGCTTTGACTGTTTATTTCTTTGACATTTCATTTGCAGTCGGGATGACAATTTTGCTTGCAACAGCATTCATTCAAGCTGCCGTACAGCTCGTTGTATTTATGCACACGAGTGAAACAGGAGACAAAGTATCAATTTATACCAATCTCTATTACGCATTATTCATAGCGCTTGTTACCGTTTTCGGAACCTTACTATGCATGATCTGGGGTTATCAGTGATCGGTTATAACTAAAGAATTAAAAAGGAGCCTAATCTCGATGGATCGGGCTCCTTTTTCTATTAGAACTCTAGGTTGGTTGATCTGTGATATCTTACTTCGTTTCCTTCAACCGATAGGTCTCAAAAAATTCCTTTTTGGCGATGCGATATACTTCAGAATAGTCCAGCGGCGATACGAGATAGTCGCCTTCCTTAACGATCATTTTCTCATCCCAAGCTGCAATAAAGTAAAATTCCTGTGTAGGGATCTGAGCTTCTTTTAGCAAGTCGGAGGTTACTTCAATCGCTTTAATTTCACCTACTGCTTGATACTCTTTAAATCCATCTTTTGCTTGGCCGATTTGTTTATATCTTTTAGCAAACTTGTCCGGTTTTAAAATGTACATTTCTTTCGCTTCGGTTTGGTTTTTCACGATCATATCCTTAGCCACGGCGGTATTTTCTGTTTCTACACCATCTTTGGTGATGGTTGCGATCTTTTCGCCTCCAACGGCTTCTTTGGCATAAACGCGAGTAAATTTTTCATAAGTAGACGCTTTTTCTAGTTTAGGCTGTAAAAGAGAAATCATGTCCTGCTGTGCAATAGGGTCATTTTCGGTAGAACGGAGGGGGTCACAAGCAGTTAAAAGAAGCATGAGGGCAAATAATGCTACT
Source organism: Brevibacillus laterosporus DSM 25 (assembly GCF_002706795.1). NCBI lineage: Bacteria > Bacillati > Bacillota > Bacilli > Caryophanales > Paenibacillaceae > Brevibacillus > Brevibacillus laterosporus. The sequence continues at coordinate 813,820 of NZ_CP017705.1, read as the reverse complement.
ACGATTTTTTTCATAGATGTACCTCCTAGTTTATGCTGTCTTTTCAAGACTATCGTAAATGTTGGGAATAAACAATAAGTATCTCGTCACTGTTTTGCTTCTTACCTTGCGATGCATTCATCCAGAAAGTACAATAGGTAATAACTGATAATTCTGATAAAAAACAGTAAGTTTTTTCGTCAAAATCCATTCATGATGAACCAAGTGGCATTTGTTTGTTGGCACTAGCAAATATCACATATTGATCTTACGAGGGAGGAAAGCCGATGCTACATCAGGCATGTACCAAATTAGAAGAACTGTACACGGAAATGGTGGACTTACGTCGGGATTTTCATATGTACCCAGAGCTGTCTTTTCAAGAGGTAGAGACACCCAAAAAAATTGCTGCTTATTTGAGAAAGCTTGGTATTGAAGTACAGGAAGGGGTTGGTGGTCGAGGAATTGTTGCTACGATCTATGGAAAAAAACAGAAGAGCTCAGGGGAGCCAGGTAAAACGGTGGCGTTACGAGCCGATTTTGATGCGCTTCCGATTCAGGATGAGAAGCAGGTGGAATATAAGTCAAGGGTTCCTGGGGTCATGCATGCATGTGGACATGATATCCATACAGCGGCTTTATTGGGAACGGCTAAAATCATCAAAGAGTATGAGCATGAACTTAGTGGAACAGTGGTATTAATCTTTCAGCATGCAGAGGAGCTAATTCCTGGCGGGGCGATCTCGATGGTAGAGGATGGTTGCCTGGATGGAGTGGATGTTATTTATGGGGCGCATGTATTCTCAGGACTACCGCTGGGAGTGATTGGCGTACAAGAAGGATATATGCTGGCTGCGGGCGATGAATTTCAAATTGAAATTCAAGGCAAAGGTGGACATGGAGCAAGTCCTCATGAGTCCATTGATCCAGTAGTGATTGGTAGCCAGCTTATTCTGAATTTACAGCAAGTGGTGAGCAGACGTGTAGATCCCTTACAGCCGGCTGTAGTAACGATAGGCTCCTTTCAAAGTGGCGCTACTTACAATGTAATTCCAGATACTGCACAGATTCTGGGAACAGTCCGAACATTTAGTGAAGAAACACGTACTAGCATTGAAAAGGAAATGCAACAAATCGTCCAGCATACAGTTGAAGGCGCTGGCGCTACTGTTCAATTTACGTATCGCAGAGGCTATCCGTCTGTCTGGAATGATCCGGCGGAGACCAGGAGAGTGGAGGCTATCGCGAAGCAGCTAGTCGGGAATGAACGAGTCATTCGGGTTCCCCCACAGATGGGTGGTGAGGACTTTGCTTATTATTTGCAGAAAATACCGGGGAATTTTATCGGTGTAGGAGGCGGAAATAGTGAAATAAATGCCACATATCCGCACCACCATCCGATGTTTGATGTGGATGAACGCTCGATGCTACAGATCGGTAAGCTATTTTTGGGCTTACTTGCTGAGCATTTAGTTGTATCTGAAGATGAGGGGGCAGTAAAAACAACATCATGACCAAGAATGGATCAGAGAAAATGTGTAGGGGGAGTCTCTGATGGCATGGGTAACGGTCGTATTTCTATTTGTTTTATACATGATTAACTATCTGGATAAATCGATTGCTGGATATTCCGCTACCCAAATTATTCAGGAGATGACGCTTAGTCCAACACAATGGGGAGTGGTTGGTAGCAGTTTTTTCTGGTTTTTTGCTATTGCTGGTGTCATTGGGGCAGGCGTATCTGACAGGATAGGTACCAAAAAAATGCTGACGATCCTAGCGATTTGCTGGACAGTTATACAAGCTGGCTCACTTGTAATTACGAGCTTACCTATCTTAATAATGGCGAGGGTTCTGCTAGGAATCGGAGAAGGACCTACATGGCCAGTCATTGTTAGTCACATTAGCAAGTGGTTTCCCGCAGAGCGACGTGGCTTTATTTTTGCCTTGTTAACCTTGGGGGCGTCCATTGGTTCTAGTTTGTTTACTCCTGCTTTGGTATCCTCTATTGAACACTGGGGATGGAGATGGGCCTGGGCTGCGTTGGGAGCCGTAAGCCTCGTCTGGGTAATGTTCTGGCTAGTAGGTGGAAAGGATCGTCCGGACGGGAAAGGGGTGTCTGAAAATCATGTATCGCCAAAGAGTCACTTTGCCCAACTCGCAACAAGCCAGTCTGTAAGTAAATCCTCCGCGTTGCATTGGTCTGATGTCCGTCACATATTATTATCAGCAGACTTCCTATTTTCTTTCCTGCTTTACTTTGCACAGATGTGGGGTGTGACCTTCGTGTTGGTTTGGTTACCAACATATCTAGTGAAAGTAATGAAGCTGAGTTCTACTCAGATGAGCACATCTATCGCCATAATTGGTACAATCGCTGGACTAATCACGTTGCTAGCTTGTATGTTAGCAGACCGTTTGTTTCAAAGAACGAAGCTGGTACGCCAATCATATGTAGCAGTCGGCGGCATTGCTGTACTGACAGGCGGTATTTTGTTTAGCCTAGTTCCTTTGTTTCAATCTACGTCAATACTTCTTTGCCTCTTTTGTTTAGGAATAGGATTAACGACAACAGCAGGAAGCCTTGCTTCTGTGATTGGAAGTACACTATTACCTGAGCGAACAGGTCTAATTATGGGGGTTATGTCTGGACTAGTAACGTTGGCAGGTATGATTTCCCCCCTCGTGACAGGAGCCATCGTACAAGCTGCTGGAGCTAATCTGACCAACGGATTTCATCAGGTAGTACTTCTGAATGCGTTTATTTATGTTACTAGTGGTTGGCTGTTCCTCTTGAACGTAAAACGCAAGGAACAGGTCAAATTATCTCATACTGCTGATTGGGAGGGAAAGTAATCATGAATTCAATCATGACCTTCGTAACTACAGGAGATTATCTTCAAACCAGACGAGTACCCAGCTATCAGGAACCAAGCTTCCAGGAGATTGCAAAGCTTATTTGTCAGGCAGATGTACGCCTGACTAATTTAGAGATGCATGTTTCTTACAATGAAGGTACCCCAAATGCGATTTCTGGCGGTACTCATGTGCAAACAACCCCCGATCGATTGGAGGATGTAGTGGCATACGGATTTAATGTAGTGGGCACAGCCAACAATCACTCAATGGATTTTTGCCATGATGGCTTGTTACTTACTAACAAATATCTGCGAGAAGCTGGGCTATTGCACACAGGGATGGGGGCCAATCTGTTTGAAGCTGGCCGGCCTGTCTATTTGGATACCCCTTCAGGGAGAGTAGCGCTTCTTTCTGTGACCTCCTCCTTTCATCAAACCCATCTGGCTTCCGAACAGCGCCGCGACGGGAAAGGTCGTCCCGGTGTGAATGGGCTAAGACATGTGAAAAAACATCTAGTATCGCAAGCCGATTTTGAGGTATTGAAACGAATCGCTAGTCAAACAGAGGTAAATGCTCTATATGAAATGCTGGTGGAAGAGGCATTTCTGTCCCCATTACCAGAAGGAGTTCTACCGTTTGGCTATGATTTGTATGGATATCCTGCCATTTTTTATGCGGGAGAAAAAGAAAAATTGCTCACAATGCCGCATGAGCAGGATATGAAACGTCTGGAAGCCAGCATTGATGATGCAACACGTCAAGCGGATTATGTCATCGTAAGCTTCCATGCTCATGAAATGAAAGGGGCAAATAAGCAGCTTCCCGCTGATTTTGTGGAGATAGCTTCCCGTAGGTTTATTGATGCTGGCGCCCATGCGGTAGTCGGGCACGGGCCACATACGCTACGCGGTATCGAGATTTATCAGAATCGACCGATTTTTTATAGCCTAAGTAATTTTATTTTTCAGGATGAAACCCTGGAAGTGTTACCACAGGAATTTTATGATGCCAATTCATTCCCACAGGATATGAGCATTATGCAGGCCATGGACTCGAAAACAAATCAAGGGACAAAAGGCTTGCTGTCGATTCCTGAGGTCATGGAATCGGTCATCGCTTCATGGAGTATGGAGAATGGTCAAATAAAAGAGATTACCCTGTACCCTATTGAGCTCGGATGTGGCAAAAAACGTCATCAAAATGGTTTTCCTGAGCTAAGTAGGAATGAAGCGATTGTAAAACGAGTAGCAGAGCTATCAAAACCATATGGCACAGAGATTCAGGTTGTGGAGGGGATTGGCGTAGTACATATCACACCAAAAAAAATGGGAATAAAAGTGTAAAGTTTTACAGAAGGATTCAAAAACATGAATTTTATATTTATAATGTAAAGGGAGAGTGTCATGACTCCTATGATATGATAATTATATCCCTAAAACACCGAATAAGGAGAACGATTATGGAAAAAACACTAATTTTCGGACATAAAAACCCAGACACAGATACGATTTGTTCCGCATTGATTTATGCAGATTTAAAAACAAAATTGGGGGCAAACGTGGAACCAGTTCGTTTAGGCAACATGAACGGAGAAACAGAATTCGTCCTCAAATACTTTAACGTGGAGGCTCCACGCTTAGTAGAAACCATAGCGACAGAAGCTCAAGATGTTATCCTTGTAGATCACAATGAGCGTCAACAAAGTGCGAACGACATCGATCAGGTTCGCGTGGTTGAGGTTATTGATCATCACCGTATCGCTAACTTTGAGACAAATCACCCACTGTATTTCCGTGCTGAGCCAGTTGGATGCACGACTACTATTTTAAATAAAATGTATAAAGAGAACGGTGTAGAGGTAACGAAAACGATTGCTGGTCTTATGCTTTCTGCAATCATTTCTGACACGCTGTTGCTCAAATCCCCAACTTGCACGGAACAAGATGTGAAAGCAGCTCATGAACTAGCAGCAATTGCTGGGGTTGATTTGCAAGCCTATGGCTTAGAAATGTTAAAAGCAGGTGCAGACCTTAGCGACAAAACAATTAGCCAATTGATTTCTCTTGACTCAAAAGAGTTTGCTATGGGTAATTCCAAAGTGGAAATCGCTCAAGTAAATGCAGTTGATGTGAATGATGTGCTAGTTAATCAGGCTGAAATCGAATCGCATCTAACTTCTATCATTGAAGAAAAAGGGTTAGATTTGTTCCTATTTGTCGTGACAGATATTCTAAATAATGATTCCGTTGGCTTGGCGGTAGGTCGTGCTACTAAGGCTGTAGAGCAAGCATTCAACGTGACTTTAGAAGATAACAAAGCACTTTTAAAAGGTGTTGTATCTCGTAAGAAACAAATTGTACCAGTATTAACAGAAGCATTTAGCAAGATGTAATTCCAAAAAAAACCATTCATTCAATAAAATCAAGGCTTCCTTCGCGGTGTGATCGATTGATCTCACAGAAAGGAAGCTTTCTTTCATTTGTCGAAAAATATAAAATTTTACATTTTTTGAGATTTTAGTAGCGAATTCTCTGAAATAAATGTAAAATATAGTAAAATATTGATATTTCGTTAAAAAGGAGTGTTTACATGGTCGGGAGTAATCATGTGATGGTGCGATCGATACGGTCGGAAATTGAATATCGCATCAAATCATATAACTACACGCTTAGTAAACTCAGTGAATTGACTAATATCAATGCCGGGCACTTAAGTGGATTCTTAAAAGGAAATCCTATCCGGGCATTAACCATTGATCAATTAAATGCGATTGGACGAGCTTTTGGCGAGCCTACTGGATGGCTGTACGATTTATATGTGGAGGAATGCTTCCAAAGAGGAAAGGTTTCGAAGCGACGAGTTAGACCCTATCTGGTTCAATGTGCAGAATTAGGGAGGCATGACTGTATACAGATGGTGATCCCCCAGTTGTTGGAGGACCCTAAAAACATCGAAGTTCTCTTTGCCGTAGCAGAGCAGCTGTTTTATAAGGGAAAACAGAAGGAATCCGCTTATTTTTACCAGTTGGTGGTTGATAACGAAAAAAATAGCCATTCAGAAAGATCTGTTATTAGTCAATATCGTTTATTTCGAGCGCTACTTGGAAGCAATGCCGAAGAGAATGGAAAAGCTGTTATTCGTTTTGAACCGTTTCGAAAGCGACTCTCGGAAGGTCATCAATTGGACGCGTTATTGCAGCTAGCCAATGTGAGCTTTACTCTGCATAAGTGGAAAGAAGTAGAGAAATATGCAGACGAGTTAAGAGAGTTGGCTACCTTAGTCTACGAAAATGAACAAAATAAGCAGAAAAGTAATAGAAAAGGTGAACCTCTTAAAACAGAGCGACATTTGGTTGTCTATTATGGACAGGCCTATTTATTAAAATCAGAAGCATTAGAAAAACAAGGCTTGTATAAAAAGGCAAATGAGTACGCTGCTGGATATGCTGATTTAGGCTGGTTTGAAAATCTTGATGAAGTAGGCCAAAAGGAGGTACAGAAGTTCCGATTATGGGCCCGAGCAAATCGATATACGTTTGACCTACTCATGGGACAATTAGATATTCTTCCAGATTATATTGCTTTCCTTGAGGATAACCCAAAGGAGCTTCTTGCTGGCCTAGTGACCATTGTAGAATCTGCAAATAAATATGATTTTTCAATAGACAACATCCTAGAGAATTTTTCATTAGAGATAGATTGCTTTGATGGATACACAGACACGATTAATGTAGAACGCCATCTTCGGTTCAGGTATCAGTTAGCGATTTACCAGTTCAAAAATGAACGTTTTCATAAAGGAATAGTCGAAACCCTACGATGTCTCACTTTATCTACTACTACGAACGATCACAAGAATTTCATACGCTGCGTAACACTTTTTGAAGCACATAGATACCACGCGACAGGGCAACAGAAACAGGATTATAAAAAAATTATGGAGGAGGTAAGGAATGATGAAAGTCTTTTTGCTTTCGCTAGTAATGATCTTTGGGTTGTGTAGTCAGGTGGCGGATGTAGCAGTGGCAAAGGCAAATGATAGAGTGATTCAATACGATCATGGGATTGGTGGATAAATAAATACTCACTGTCCTTTTCGCACAGAGCACACCTTCTATTAGTGATATTATCCCCTTTTAGTAGACAGTAAGAAGCAAGACCCCTTACTGTATTAACTAGGAGGGGAATTTTCTATGGGGGAAATTAGAAAAACATATTCAAAGGATTTTAAGTTAAAAGCCGTACGGCTTTATTTGAGCGGTGAACAAGGGTACAAAACACTTACAAGGGATCTCGGCATTAGTGACCCTTCTATTTTAAGAAGATGGGTTGATCATTATAGAAAGGAAGGTATACAGGGACTAGATGAAAAACGCGGGAGAACAAAAAATCCTCTTAGAGGAAGACCACGAATAAGGCCAGAGAGTACGGAGGAAGAGATAGTTCGATTACGTGCAGAGAACGAATTCTTAAAAAAGTGGCTAGGTCTAGAAAAGAGGTGAAACCGAAAGATAAATGCTGTTTTTTCGAGCTTATTAAAGAATTGTCTAAAAAGTATTCTATTACTTTATTGTGTAAAATTACGAAAGTATCTCGTAGTGGTTTTTACAAGTGGCTTTCTCGTGAGAAACACCCCACCTCAAAACAATTGGTAAATGAAAAATTAAGAGAAATGATCATGGAGTGTCATCAAGAGGTCAAAGGTATTTACGGGTATCCCCGAATAAAAGTGTGGTTATTTAGAAGGTACGGGCTAAAAGTCAATCATAAACGTGTGTATCGCATTATGAAGGAACTTGGGATACAAGCGCTAATCCGTAAAAAACGAAAATTCTTTGGGCGCAAAGAGAAGGTTGTCATCTCCGAAAACAAGCTGAATCGAAATTTTTGCGCCTCACGGCCAAATGAGAAATGGGCTACAGATATTACCTACATACTATTTAATGGTCGCCGTCTTTATCTGTCTGTCATATACGACATGTATAACAACGAAGTTGTTGCCTACAAAACAAGCAAACGTAATGATTTACGACTCGTAATGGATACCGTAAAATTAGCGATTAAAAAGCGGGATGTAAGCGGAGTCCTCCTACACAGTGATCAAGGATACCAGTACACCTCAAAGCAGTATAACCAGTTCCTTCAGCAATATAAAATCGTAGCAAGTATGTCTAGAAAAGGTAACTGTTTAGATAACGCCTGTATTGAGGGGTTCTTTGGGCATTTAAAAACAGAGTGTTTGTACCTTCATTCGTTTCAAACAGATAAAGAAGTGGAAGAAGCTCTTCACGGTTACATTAATTTCTATAATCAGCAACGGTTTCAATCTCGATTAAAAAACCTGAGTCCGATAGAATACCGAACTCAGGTAGCCTAGATGGGGCTTGTTTAAAGTTGTCTACTTGACAGGGGCAAGATCATAGGAAGGGTGCTTTTTTTTTTGTGTTCGCAAGAAGGAGATCATCGAGAAAATATCGATAAAAAAATCTTTATGTTAAAAAATGGGTAAAATAGATTATTTTTACAATATTTCTCAAAATGGGTTTTTTGGGATAATGGGATATAGTGTAAATAAGACATTTGATCTAAAAAGGAGGAGGTCGATATTAAAGATCTAAAAAAGGTAGAGCACGTTCTACTCTATCATAGGAAAAGAACGCCTAGAACGAATCTGAAATACTCTGCCCCTATCAAATCCAGTAGTCCTTTAGCAGGAAAACGGATTCAAAGCTATCAGACTGAGGACGAGTTACACACAGATGCAGAGAATCTTAGAAAAAAATTAGTAGAACTGGTCTGCAAAGAAGGTACATTTTCAAGCCTTGCAGTCTTAGAGATGAGTCAACAATTAGATGAGTATATTGTCCATATGCAGAAAAGGATTAAATCCTACAAACACTAGTGCTTCCTGTTCAGATGTCAGTGATTTCTAAAGCAGTAATAAGACTTTGCCAATGCTTTGCCTACCTTCCATCCATGCATGGCTTGTGCGGTTTCTACAATAGAGGAGTGTTTACCGATTTGAATGTGTATTACTCTACCATAGGAGGCGAGACAATCCATACTTTTTTCGGACACCTCACCGGAAATAGAATCCAGAATAATAGGGGCGCCTTTCCCATCTGTCACATCATGTACCTGTTGTATAAAATTGCAATGATTCGAGCCAATAACATGGTTGGCGCCCACTTCTTGTACGATCGTAGCTTTATGTTCACCGCTCACAACCCCATTCACTAGTCCCGTCCCATCCGCATGACCAATTGAAAAGCAGTTGTTCCAATTCCACCGGCTGCCGAATACATAGGCACAATTTCTCCTATTTCAACTCTAGTAACATGCGTAAATAAATGGTAGAGCGTATTTGTTATAGACTCATCAATAAGCGATAGATTTGCATCTCTATTATATATCAGAAAATTCCGGATTAAAAGACAGGCAACACGTCATAATGGGCATTTTGATTATTTACCGCATCGTGGGTAAAGCAAAAGGCCCGTATCTAGTATACGAGCCTACTCGTCATGATTTTTCTGTTTTTGTTCTGCTAGATAAGCTAGAAAACGGACATGCTCTAGTGCTTTTTGCTTATCTTCCTCCGAGAGCTTATCCAATTCAGAGAGAAATAGTGCTTCAAAAGCAGAATAAGAGCTGGCCGTTTCTTTGACTAAGTCGGGACGTTTGTTACCAAAAAGAATGCAATCAGCAGATACTTCTAGTGACTCTGCTAGACGAGAAATATCATCATGATTGGGATTTGTATAGGCTCTTTCCCAGTTAGAAATCACTTGTGATGAAACATTTACCCGAGCGGCCAACTCTTGTTGTGTCCATTTTTTCTGTTTTCGGAGAGCTTTGATTCGTAGTCCGATCGTTGGCATTCTTGTCACCTCTTTACCCAAATAATAACAAGAACTAACGAATTTAGGTAGTTTACTAACGATAATTGAGAGTATTACAAAAAATAACAATTGAAGAAACGAGTTACGTTATTCTAATGGTTATTCATTTTTCATAACATGCATTTGTTTTCTTGGAGAAACCAAATAACTTATCAGGGGTGTACCAATGATCGCGAGGTAAGCAGGAAATGTAATGGAAGCTAAAAGAGATAGACCAAGGTGTTGATATTTTCTCAACAGATATGGAACAAAATGACACTTTTCGTCAACATTCCTAATACAATAAAAAAAACAGTGTTTAGGAGTGAGATGGAAAAATGAATTGGCTTCTCATACTAGGATTTGCTGTCTCATCGAGTCTCGATAATCTCGGTGTAGGAATATCGTACGGTATTCGCAATATTCGCATTGGCTTTCTTTCCAATTGTGTGATTGCTGGTATCTGCTTTATTTTGAGTGAAATTGGGATTTATTTCGGTCAGCTGCTGACAGCTATACTTCCTGGGATACTTCCCGTTCTGATAGGTGCTCTGCTTTTATTCGTTATTGGCGTACGGATTATCTTATTGGCATTCCCACGTAAAGAACAGGTTTTGGCAATATCAAGCGAAGGTGGCGTGAACACCAGAAGCATCAAGGGAATCCTGCAAAATCCTGAAGAGGTGGACTTGGACAAATCAGGAGGAATTGGAGTAGGTGAAGCATTTATTTTGGGAATTGCCCTTGCTGCAAATGCTGTTACCAATGGTCTAAGTGCAGGCCTAATGGGCTTATCTCCGCACGCTATTTCGCTAACTGCGGCGATAGGTAGCTTCATAACACTCTGGGCAGGAGTTGCTTTAGGAAAAAAAGTAGCCTCCATTCGGATTGCTTCTTTCACCTTAGGTCAATTCGGCACCATTATAAGTGGAGTGATGCTTTTGGTGATCGCGGCCAACACTCTGTTGTAACTGATAACAAACAAGTATGACAAGAAAAGCAACTGCTTGTGGTAAAGCGGTTGCTTTCGTTTTTACGTTACTATTAGAAAATATAGAGCAACTTTCCTTTAGGAAGTAATTATATTTTTGTCTCATCGTTACGAAAAGATATTTATGTGGTAAGATGCAGTACATCAGCCGAAAAATTGTACAGGAGGATATTCATGAGTACGATAGAGCCAATTGTATTGACTAAGGGAATACCAGGCGAGATATGTCCTATTGCCAAGACACTCGATGTGATTGGTACGAAGTGGACTTTTTTAATCATTCGCGACCTGCTTATTCAAGGAACGATGAGATTTAGCGACCTGCTCAAATCAATGGATGGAATTAGTCCCAAAACATTATCACTTCGTCTCAAGGAGCTGGAGATACAAGGGGTAGTAGCAAGAAAGGTGTATCCAGAGGTTCCTCCACGTGTGGAATACACGTTAACGGACAAAGGCAAGCAATTAGAAGGAATTTTTATTGAATTGAAGCGATTTGGACTAACGTTGTAAAATCCGATGCATTTTGTCAAGAAAAAGGACCAAAGGGTTCTTTTTTTGTTATCGGGAGAAATTTTGTATAAAAAATTTTAGGCCTCTATACCGTGCTACAACAAAAACTTACGAAAATGTAACTTTGTGAATGAAATATCACTCCTTCAAATCATGATTGTTTCGAAATAAAATGATCTCAACAAAAAATGTTTTGAAACAGGAGGAGTTACAACATGTTGAATGGTAAAAAAGTTGTGGTTATTGGCGGGAGTTCTGGAATAGGCTTGGAAACGGCTAAGCTTGCACTAGCAGAAGGTGCTGATGTTGTCATTGCCAGCCGTTCTGAGGAAAAGCTACAGGAGGCCAAAAAGAAGCTAGGCAAAAATGTAACAACCTATATGTTGGATCTAACACAAGAGATGCAGGTGCAATCTTTCTTCCAGCAAGTAGGTGCACTTGATCATTTAGTTATTACTGCTGCTGAAACCTCTGGTGGTCCATTCCTTGAAATGGAAGTGGGCAAGGCACGTCAATTGTTTGATAACAAATTTTGGGGGCAATACTACGCCGCTAAATATGGAGCACCTAATATAAATGTAGATGGTTCCATTACCTTGTTTTCCGGTGTGGTGGCTTATAAATCTATGATTGGATCGGCTACGCTTGGAGCAGTTAATGCAGCTGTTGCCAATCTGGGTCAAACGCTAGCCTTGGAATTATCTCCTGTACGCGTGAATGTCGTCTCCCCAGGTATCATTGATACGCCATCACGCAGTAAAATGCCTGAAGAAGCACGTACTAGCTTTTATAAAGATGTGGCAAATAAGCTTCCTGTAAAACGAATAGGACAACCTACAGATGTAGCACAGGGCGTGATGTATTTGCTTCATAATGATTTTGTTACGGGGACCACTCTTCATATTGAAGGTGGGCATATCCTGCTATAACCTGAAATCCCCTTCTCTTAAAAGAACAAAGCATGTATCTCTAAGAGAAGGGGATTGGTTGTCTAATCATCAGCTTTCATTACTTATCGAGGGATTTCCCCTTTATCTGCACGAGTTACAAAGTGAGCTAGCTGTGGGATGGCAATGCCGATGAAAATGAAGCTTACACCTATCCATTGCGACACAGACACAGCTTCTTTTAAAATAAGCACAGATAAAATAACGGTAACAGGTAATTCCGCTGTCGCTAGAATCGTAGCAAGCCCGGAGCCGATTTTTGGAATCCCGATGGAGAAAGCAATCGAAGGGATTACAATACTAAAGGTTCCTAAGGCTAGTGCGTATTTCCATAGACCTTTTTCTAATGTGCCATCATAGAGAAAGGTCGGTGGGAAAACGATGAGTATGAGTACTAATGCACCCGCTATCAGTAATACACTCCGCGGAAATGGCGGAACGTCCACTGCCACTTTTCCACTTACAAAAAGATAACAGGCAAACGAAACAGCTGACAATAATCCTAGGAGGATACCGCTTATTTCAAAGGATTGAACGGATTGATTCAGTAAGCCACCGGAAAGAGCAGTTCCGACTAATAAGAATAGCACAGAGATGATTTTTTCTTTTGATGGTAATGTCTTGGTGGAGATTGACTCAATAATGATACCGATCCAGACAAATTGAAATAAGAGAACGATGCCGATAGAAGCGGGGATCGTTTGTAATGCAGCATAATAACAGATTCCAGTGAAACTAGCTGATGTACCGGCAAAAAATAAAACAATTGCCTTTTTGAGTGGGACTCGCTGTCTAAAAAATAATAACGTCAGTACAAGTAATAAGAGCCATCCCGTTAGATATTGGCTTCCAATTACCTCGCCAAGTGTAAAGCCCATCTGATACGCAAACTTGACAAATATGGCTAATACACCAATGCTACAAGCTCCTGCTAACACAAGAAATGAATAACGAAACAATTCGAGCCTCCGTATAGATGGAAAATTTTAATAGATAAGCTGAGAAGTCTCCCACTTCAAGCGCTACCTAAGTGGTGAGCTGTTCACGCAAGCCTTCTTATGTTGCTACGCTTACCTTCATCTTTTGTAGGCGTGCAATGACCTCTTGCAGCACCTCCATGTCCTTAACAAGTGCAATACGCACATATCCTGCACCACCTGCACCAAATCCACTGCCAGGCGAAAGGAGAATCCCCGCTTGGTCTAAAAGATAGCTTACGAAATTTCGATCACCCATTTCTTCATACTCGCTAGGAATCTTTGTCCAAAGAAAGAAGGATGCTGGTGACTTTTGAACCTCCCAGCCTAGCTTTTGAAGCTCTGGGACAAAATAATCCATGCGTTCCTGATAGCGTTTCGTCTGCTCAGATGCGTAATATTCCATATGATCAAGTGCATCTATGGCAACACATTGAAATGGTAAGAACATGCCAAAATCAACGTTGAATTTCATCGTTCGTAACCCTTGTAATACGGTTTTATTTCCTAAAGCAAAACCAATACGCCATCCAGCTACGTTACAAGATTTGCTTAAACTATATAGCTCAACAGCGACATCCCTTCCCCCAGGTAAGGAAAGAATACTAGGAACCTCAACACCATCATAGGAGATTTCGGCATAAGCTAGATCATGTATGATAACAAAGTTAAATTCCTTTGCAAGAGCAATGGCCTCTGCCAAAAAGTCTTTAGATAACACGGTTGCTGTTGGATTTCCCGGTGAACAAAGGACCATCACCCTGGCTTTTTGTAGATCCTCTTTCGAAATCTGTGATAAGTCTGGTAAGAAGGTTTCTTTTTCACATGGAAAATAAATCGGTACGCCGCCCACTAAATGTAAACAGTTCGTATAGACGCTGTATGAAGGGGAGGGAACAAGAACGCTATCTCCTTCATCTAATAGGGAGGACAGCAGGTAATAAATCCCCTCTTTTGTTCCTAGTACATCTAAAACCTCTGTTTCATCACATAAGCTGACTCCGAATCGACGTGCATAATAAGACGCAACCGCTTTTTTTAGCTTTTTCCCAACGTCTGGAGTAAAATCACCGTAGCCATGATAACTTGGGTTTGAAATGTATTCTTTTAATTTTTCCACTAATTCGGGATTGGGCGGACCATCTGGATTCCCGATTGCTAAGCTAATGACAGGTCTTGTTTGCCTTTGTAATTGCTCCTCAATAAAACTAAATGCATCTTCTGGCAGGGTTTGGATGTAGGTTTTTGCCATGTATAGGCTCCTTTCCAAGTCATTTTTCTCCTTCCTAAATAAGAGAATTAGCGGATTGGTTTTTCTAAGAGACGATTCTCTACTCCAATTTCTCCTGAAGTCACTTTCATTTCAAATTCATAGATGCATGCTGCTAATTTACTTACAATCTTTGAGATATGATCTTCTGAAAATAAAGACATTGGATATAGTAAGAAAGCAATCTTCATGTTATCTTCTGGATTCACTTTAAATTCTGGTACAATACTAATTAAGGGAAGCTCGCGTCCTTTATTGGTTTCATTCCAACAATATTGAATGAACGTTTTGGCAATTTCGCTAAAATCAAAATGGGAGGAATGTAAGCGGATGCGATTAAATGAAATCGTAAATACTAGCTCCCATCCAAGGGAAGCACGATTAATAACAGAGATACCGCTTACTTTTTCAAGCTCCTCCTTAAATTTTATACGTAGCGTATGTAGCTGGACTAAATATTCCTGAAAACCTACTCTTCCTAATCGGTTCATTGCTACCCAGGCAGCAGCGATGCCACTAGCAGGACGAGAATTTTCTATGGTATAGCGATAGGCGCGGAAGTTACCAAATTCATAGTCGTTTTCTCCATACGTATAGGAACCTTCATTTAAACGATTAAAGCATTCATCCGTTTTGGAAACAAATAAACTTGTTGAGTATGGGCACAAACCATTTTTGTGCATATCCACGCCAAACGAATCAAACCGAGAAACACCTTGCATTTTTTCTACTGCTCGCTTAATTTTGCCACGAATTTCAGGATTTTCGATTTTCTGTTCCCATTCTTTTTCACTTAGTCCCATAAAAGTAAACCACAGCCATCCGATAACACTATCTAAATGAAAATAGGGAAAATAGGTTTGCTTTGTTTCTGTAAAAACCTGCTCAACACACTGGTAAACCTCATTCGTATCATCACAAGCAAAGTTAATCGTGGTACCACCGCAACAGACAACGGCTGCAATGCGTTTTCCTTTAGCGAGCTGCTCGTGTAGAACCTGTTTTAGCTTGGTTACATCCATGCGCCAATCTTTTGTTGTTCCAATACGAATACATTGATCTGCTCCTAATCCAAGTATGGAACAAACATGCTCAACACAATAGTGTGCTCCTTCATTTGTTACAACCACGAGATCGTTTGGGATGCCTTCACGTCTTGATTCAGGGGCGATTTTTGAAATGGCTGATTTTATTGCGTAGAAAAGTGTTAATTTTCCGCCATTGCAAGAGATGCCATGTGATTGCTCCCAGCCTACTAAACGACCAATGGCTCTGGCTATGCGTTGCTCAAATAAGATCGTTTTGCCACCAAAAGCATCCATTAAACTATTGGAATTGTATAATTGCGTCATTGTTGTTGCTGCTACTGTATCTAACAAAGGTGAGGGAACCATATTAAAGAGCGAATAGGGTGAGTGTGGACGAATACTGCCTTCAAACATTTCAGCAAGACTCGTAAATACTTCTTCTGTATGTTTCCCTGTTTCTGGCATATAGCAGTTTTCTAGATCTTCTTTATAATGAAATGCTTTTGTAGAAAATTTAGGATTTAGATGATTCGTCGCTTGAAGCTGTTTTTGAAGGAGGGCTGTCTTATTGAATAATGTCTCTACATTATCTTCGTGTGGAAGTAAAAATTCTGTTTCTAGCATTGTGTCTTTTATCATATCGAAACCTCCAGTAAGTACTGCTAACTATCATGTGATTTATAAATCAACAATTTCGATTTTTTATACAAGGGAGATCGTAAGCAATTCATTTTGTTTGTATAAAGTATGTTGGCTTATGTCGTATCCCTCCTATGCTAGAGTAAAGAACGGAATGGTTACATTATGCTACGCATATAATTTCAACAAATAGGAAAGGGTTATACTATTTGGAATTATATTGTCTATAATATAACCTAAAATAGGCTATTTTGTCGATATTTGTATTTACCTATAATGAAATGAATTTATTTTTGTTGAATTATTCTGAATTTTCGTGTTTGTCCATGAGATGTATCGACTAGTCTCAACGTATAAAAGCCCGCACATAACATGCGAGCTACTTGTCGTGATCCTGTTGTTTTTGATTTGCTACATAACGCAGGTAACGGATGTGTTCCAGCGCCTTTTTCCTATCTTCTTCTGATAGCTGTTCTAATTCAGATAAATATAATGCTTCAAAATCAGAATAGGGGCTAGAAGCCTCTTTAACCAGCTTAGTATGCTTACTGCCAAAAAGGATGTAGTCAGCAGAAACTTCTAATGATTCAGACAGTCGATAAATATCATCATGATTGGGATTCGTGTAAGATCTCTCCCAGTTAGAAATGACTTGTGGTGAGACGTTTACACGAGTAGCCAATTCCTGTTGCGTCCATTTTTTCTTTTTCCGCAGCTCTTTGATTCGTTGACCGATCAATGGCATTCTCGTCACCTCTTTTTAAAATAATATCAGTAACTAACGAATTTAGGTAGTTTACTAACGGAATTTGAGAAAGTGAAGAAAAAAGAGCATTGACAGTAACGTGTTACGTTATTATGATAGAGATATAAGCTCCTAAAAATTGGAATGAGAGGTGCTACATATGGTTCATCAGAATGTCGAGAGAGTCAGGCGGGCAAAAGGAATCACGAAGACGCATTTGGCAAAGATACTAGGGCTATCATTACAGGGATATAGACATATTACGTGCGGGCAGGTGAGGCTTGATGTAGAACGCTTGCAGATTATTGCAAATGTATTAGACGTTGAACCAGGCATTTTTTTTGATGATGAACTAACGGATTCAGTTATAAAATCTATGAACCAATCTAAAACAGCTTGAGAGCGAAAGAATCGTTAGAAATAACGGTAAAAGCTACAAAGGTGGGGAATGGATGGAAGGAACGGCTTTACAATATGAAGCGTTTGGGGAAGGGATGAGAAAACGGAGAAAGGACAGGAAGTTAAGCCTGTCACAGCTATCCAAAATGACGGGAATTAGCAAGGGGGTGATTTCAAAAATAGAGAGTGGGGAAACCCGCAAACCTGAATGGCGGACCATTAAACCGTTAGCTATTTCCCTACAGATTCCGTGGGAAGATGTCATTGGCTACTATGCAGATGTGGAACGGCGCCCCAAGATTTTACTTGATTTGCTCTCCAAATCCATTTCACTACGACAGACCCCACTGATTAAAAAAGTAGCGCTACGTTTTATTCAACTACCGACTGAGGATAGTTATGTGCTCATGGAAAAGTTGTATGAGCGATCCTGTCTGGTTGATGATCTTCCCATCCGATTCACTTTATTCAATTTTATCGTAAGCTACGCAAGGGAAAGAGGTATGCAAGAATACCTAGCTAAAGGCCTTTTGCAAATCTATCTGGCACAACGGCAGGATTTAAAACAACTGGAAGAATCCTTTCAAATCGGAGAGGAGGTGTTGCATTACATTGTGTTTTTGACGCAGGAGGAAAGGATTGATTTCCTTTACAAATTAGCCCTGCAAGCTTATGCATTAAAGAAGTACGAAAAATGTATCGCTCTTAGTAAAGCAGGGATTCGAGAGGATCAAGGCAGTAGCGAGTTTAAAGCGAGAGGCTACCTAGCTATGATTAATTCCCTGTCACGTTTAGGGCGATACGAAGCTGTAGAGTGGCACCTAGAGCAATTTCAACAGCTTCCCTATTCATTTGTAACAGAGGCTGCATTGCTAACAAGAGCTATTTTACACGCAAGGAGACAGGAGTATCAGTTTGCTATTCCCTTACTCCAAGAGTGTTTAGTCACAGGCAGTCCGTCTTCCAAAATTCATGTGGTAAATGAGCTTCTGGATATCTTCCTTACCACCAATAATGTGAAAGCCTGCGAGGAGCTATTTCATCAAGAAAAAGAATGGCTGTATATGAACTTGCAAACACCTTACAAGCATTTAGCGGTAGGGAAATATTATCGGTTTAAAGGATTTCATCAAATCAAGGTTGGTCATGTGGACGAGGGACTTGAGAGTTACAGTAAGAGTCTGCTTGTCTATGCAAAACTAAATGCCTTTTCCGAAATGAATGAATGCATCAATGATATCCTGACACATTTTGTCGCTTGCTCCAAAGCCATTACTGTAGAGCAAATGGAACAATTGCAACGCGTGTATCAACAAATTGTTTCTGAACACTATCAGATTAAGGGGGGCGTAATTTATGAAAAAAGCAATAGGAATGCTTCTAATGTCTGTAACGATGCTTGTGACTGTCACGCTTACTGACTCTGTGGCTCAAACACAAAGCGGGACAAGTCATCAGGTTCATCCATATGACTATGATCCAGGGTATTAAAAACCTGGGCTATGTAAAGCCGTAAATCAATGGAACACAGGAGCGTTTACTAAATAGCGCTCCTGTGTAAAAAAGCAATAAACGTATGGACGTTTCGGTTATAAGGATAGGCTGTACGGAAATCTAAGTGGAAAAGACCAGCCGTTCCCAGCTATCTAAGGTCCGAATAGTCCGTTCCTATTCTAAAGAAGCACAGGAAGAAACGAAAGTAGCCTACAAATAGATATGATTGTTTAAAAGGAGTGATTACATGATTGATCGTAATCATGTTAGGGCGCGATCCATACGTACGGAAATTGAACATCGTCTCCAATTACATGACTACACCCTTAGCAAACTAAGTGAATTATCTCATATCAATAATGGACATTTAAGTGGTTTTTTGAATGGGAATCCTTCAAGGACATTAACGGTTGCACAACTAGATTCAATCGCAAATGTTTTTAATGAGCCTCCTGGTTGGCTGTATGACTTGTATATAGATGAGTGTTTTCCAAGAGGAAGGGTATCAAGGAGAAGAGTATGTCCCTATTTAATTAGATGTGCTGAGATTGGTAGACATGACTGCATTCAGCCAGTTGTCTCAGCTTTATTGGAGCAGCGCAAAAACATAGAAATTCTCTTTTATGTAGCTGAGCAGTTATTTCAAAATGGGAAGCAGGAAGAAGCAAATTACTTTTATCAGTTAGTGATTGATAACGAGAAGGATAGTTATTCAGACCGATTTATTATGAGTCAATATCGCTTATTCCGATCCATACAGGAAACCGATATGGAAGAAAATTGGAAGGCTGTTATCCGATTTGAAACTTATCGAAAAAGACTATCCGAGCGTCATCAGTTGGATGCACTTCTACAGCTTGCTAATGTATGTTTTACATTACATAAGTGGAAAGAAGTGGAGAAGTACGGAGATGAATTAAGGAAATTAGCTACTCTGGTTTATCAAAATGAACTTTTCAAGCTGAAGAATAATCGAGTTTATCAGCCGCTTAGAACCGAGCGTCATTTGGTTGTTTATTATGGGCAAGGATATCTTTTAAAGGCCGTATCTTTGGAAAAACAAGGGCTATTTGAGCAAGCCAAGGAATTTGTTTCTGGTTATGCTGATCTGAGCTGGTTTGAACTACTTGACGAGTCTGGACAAGCAGAAGTCGAAAAATTCAACCTTTGGGCTACAGCAAACCTGTATACACTAGATATGCTCATGGGAAATACAAGTGTGATTTCCGACTATATCAAATTCCTTGAGGATCATCCTACGGAAATCTTATCCGGCGTAGTGACAATCATGAAATCAGCCAATCAGCATGGTTTTTTAATAGATCATCTATTAGAGAAATTTTCGGCAGAAATACGTTCTTTTGAAGACTCCCATGATCCAATTAGCGTAGATCGACATCTACGGTTTCGATATGATTTGGCTATTTACCATTTTCAAAATGAACGGTTTGAGAGTGGAATAATAGATACTCTCCGATGTCTCGATTTGTCCATCGTGATGAATAATCAAAAGAAGTTCATCCAATGCGTAACACTTTTTGAAGCATATAGATATCACGCCACAGATCAGCAAAAAAGAGAGTATAAAAAATGGATGGAGGAGGTGAGAAATGATGAAGGGATTTTTGCTATCGCTAGTAATGGCTTTTGGAGTGTTTAGTCAAGCGGCAGATGTAGAAGTAGCAAAAGTAGAACATACAGTAACTCCCTATGAACATGGAGTAGGTGGTTGATTCTTGTTTTTCATTTTGAAGCACTCCTCATACATAAGGAGTGCTTTTTTATTTATGTAACCCACTTGTTTATCTTATATGAGATGTATCTCTATTCTTTCACGACACCAAGCACAAATCCGTCATAACCTTTGCTCCCCACAGTTTGGATAGCTGTTGATTCAATGCGGGGTTCAGAAGATAGTAAGTCAATGAATTGTCGAATGCCTTGAATACGATCGTCTTCGCTCTCAGGATGAATCACTTCTCCATCACGTACCACATTATCTCCAAGAATAATGGCCCCCGGATTGCAAAGCTTCAAAGCCCATTGTAAATAATGCGGATTGTTTTGTTTATCGGCATCAATAAAAACCATATCGAAGCCCGTCATCCCTTTTTCTTGAAGGGTAGGAAGTGTTTCTAGTGCGGGGCCTACAAGAATGCTTACTTTTTCAGCGAGTCCCGCTTTTTTTACATTCTCTTCAGCGATATGAGCGAACGATTGTTCATATTCGAGTGAAATAAGTTGACCATCTTGAGGTAGAGCGCGAGCAAGCCAAATACTGCTGTATCCACCAAGTGTCCCTATTTCTAAGATTTTCTTTGCTCCTCTTATCTTTGCGAGTAGGTACAGTAGCTTCCCTTGATTTGGTGCGACATCAATAGCAGGCATACCAGCTTTAGCATTTGCTTGGAGAACCACATCCAGAATTGGATCAGAAGGGAGTAGCATACTGTTGAAATACTGGTCAACCTCAGTCCATTTTTTAGGTGATTCCATGTAAATCCTCCTCCTTTAATTTCAAAACAGCAATTTATTTGCCCTGAATATGCTCCTAGTGTAATACAGGATAAAGAATAAATCGAATAAAAAGAGATTTTTTTTTGAATTGTTCGTCGTATATAAGTGAACAGGCAAAAAATCAGGAATGTCTCGTACATCTTTGAGATTGGAGGTTGGGAATGCAGGACGATAAAAGGATCATTGAGCAGGTTCTCCAAGGCAATAAAGAAGCATACGCAGAGCTTATTGACAGATATCAGACAAAGGTATTTTTTATCCTAAAAAAAATGTTAGGTCACTCGCAAAATCAAAAAGACATGGGTCAGGAGATTTTTATTAAGGCCTACTACCATCTATCTGAATATAGGTCAACTTCAAGCGGAAATCATGCTGGTTGATAACCATACACCAGAGAAGGAGTATCTCGAAAAAGAACAGCGATTGTTCGTAAGCATATACGGAAGCTAGCATTGTGATAGAGGGTACTTTGGCGAAAGATATTGTCTATGTGGATGAATGGGAGGCAAAAGACGAAAAGGGAAATACGTATATTGCTGTGTTTGACAGGGGATTAAGTCGCAATTCGAATGGAAATGTTGTGATGAATGGGGAATTGAGGATTCAACAACTAAAAACACGCCCTAAAGAGCTTACGATTACGTATAAGCGTAAAGTAAAAGAGGATCGGAATGTGAATTGGGAAGTACCGATACAGATGGGGAAGTAGTTTATAAACCTGATTTGATAAGCTTTGTTGGTTTAACACTACAAAAAAGGCGCTCATTCCAAGCGCCTTTTTCTCTTCCTATTGACCAATAATAATCCGCTCTTTCGGATAGTGATAACGAACAGATGGAGCATCCTTTTTTAAGAATAGTAGCAGGTTGATAATCCCAATCCGTCCAATCACCATCATGATGATGAGAATTAGTTTACCAGGTGTGCTTAATTCCGAAGTAATTCCCATCGATAATCCAGTTGTACCAAAGGCTGAACAGACCTCAAATAGAATGGCCTGTATCGATAAGTCCTCGAACCATACCATGAAAATAACAGCTGTGAACACCATTATGATCGCGACAAAAAACACCATAAACGATTTGAGAACATCTTCTTGGACTAGCTCACGACCAAACACTTTTACATCCTTTTGTCCGCGCATATAAGTATACACGGTTGCAATTAGGACGAAAAACGTGGTCGTACGAATCCCACCCCCCACACTGCTAGGAGAGGCACCAATAAACATCATGCCAGATAGCATGACAAGGGTAGGGATGGACAGCAGGCCGATATCCATCGTGGCTAAGCCACCGCTTCGTGTGGAAACAGATTGGAACAGGGAGTAAAAAAGTGCTTCATGCCAGCTTTTATTCTGTAGAAAGGCATCCTTTTCAAAAAAGTAAAAGAGTAGTGTCCCAACCACGATCAGTGTAAAGAAAGTCAAGGTTGTTACCTTCGTGAATAAGGAAAACGTAAATCGATATTGTCCCTTTCGATGGGTTGCATAGCTGACCAGCTCGATCAGCACAGGAAAACCAATCGCACCACAAATGATAAGGATCATATTCACGCTCTGAACAAAATAATCTCCCGAAAAGCTTACTAAAGAATTACCGAAGATATCGAATCCAGCATTGGTAAATGCACTAATGGAAACAAAGTAGCCATAATAATAGGCGGTATACCAATCAGTCTGATAGCCAGTCCAAAAAAAATAACTGCCTAGCAATACGGTACCGATTAGCTCAATTAAGATGGTTAGCAATAAAATACTTCGTGTCAATTTAACCAATCCTGATAGAGTGGGACGATTGTGATCCGTAGCAATCCATTTTCTTTGTTCTAAGCCAATTCGTTGTCCAAGTATCATCCACAAAAAGGTACCTAAGGTCATAATGCCGATCCCACCTATTTGAAAAAACAAGGTGAGTAAAATAATTCCACTCTGATTAAACACTTCACTAATTTGGATGACGGTTAGACCCGTTACGCTAATCGCACTGGCAGCAGTAAATAAAGAATCGACAAAGGATAGAGATACGCCAGGCTGGTGAAAGATGGGTAACCAGAGAAGTAATGCAGCGAGGATAACACTGCTAAGATAAAACATTACGATAATTTGTACGGAGCTTAAGCGCCGTTTTTTATAAGAGAGCAGCAACTCGCTTACCTCCTGAGTAAGTAATACAGGTAATTCTACCGAAAAATATTGTAACAAGCAAAAAGAGTTTTTAACAGTGCAAAAAAAAAGAAGCCTCTCTTTTAAGAAGAAAAAGAGGGCTTCTCATGATCATCAAATCTCTAGCATTATTGCGGATTCGTTGTCCAAATACCAGAAGTTTTAATGAATACACGCTCAGGCAAACGCAGGGTGGCTAAAGCTAGTTCCGCTACATCCTCTGGCTGCATCATGTGGTCGTCTGCACCAATTTTTAGCCCAGCATTGACAGCTAGTTCGGTGTTTACTGTGCTTGGAGTCAGCGCTGTGACACGAATGTTGTGTTTGCGAACCTCTTGCAATACAGATTCTGTAAAGCCCATCACAGCGAATTTCGAGGCGCAGTACGCGGAGCCTGTTGCAAAACCGCGTTCTCCAGCTGTAGAAGCTACATTGATGATATTTCCACTATTTTGGGCGATCATATCTGGTAATGCAGCGTATGTCATGTAGTAGGTTCCAAACAAATTCACGGAAACGATACGCTCCCATTCTTCTGGGGACATGTCTGTGACTGCACCGAAAGTAGCAGTACCAGCATTATTAATCAGGATGTCGATAGAACCAAGCTCTGCTTTTATTTTGGCATATGCTGCTTCGACATCGCTGCGTTTTGAGATATCAGCCGTTGCAATACTAACTGTAATACCGTAGGTTTTCGCAAGCTCAGTAGCCAACTCCTTCAGATCAGATTCTGTGCGGGCTACCAGACCTAGATGGGTTCCTTCTTTTGCCAAAGCGATGGCAATGGAACGACCAATTCCTTTTCCTGCCCCTGTAATTAACGCTTTTTTTCCTTGAAAGTCCATGTTGGCAATCCTCCCATTTTTAACTTGTTATAACTGATGATACGTAAATGCCTTTTGTTATGTCAATTTTGTAAGTGCAACTAGTTGTTATAGCTGGATAAAAAGCATGATACACTATAATCCATAAGCCCATTATACACGAATTCGCATGAAGTCTTGTAGATGAACTGGGTTGAACAAGGATAGATACTGTATAAGGGAATGGTGAAATGTTATGGATAAACAGGTCGTTGTTATTACAGGGGCAGGAAGTGGTTTAGGCGCTTCTTTAGCGAAACGTTATTCGGCGCAAGGCTTTCATGTTTGTTTGCTTGGACGAACGAAGACAAAGCTAGAACGAATAGCAAAGCAATTGACTGGCAGCTATTCCATCCATGAAGGAGACGTTGCGAATAAACCAGCAATCATGGAAATCATGGCGTCCATTCTCAATACGTACAATAGAATTGATGTATTAATCAACAATGCGGGGACGGGAAGCTTTGATTTGGCTGAAAACCTAACCGAGGAAGCCGTTCACCAAATGATTGATAGTAATTTAAAGGGAACGATTTTTAGTACGCAGGAAGTATTAAAACAAATGAAAGAGCAGAATCACGGAACGATCATCAACATCGTGTCTACAGCCGGTAAAGTAGGCAAAGCAAGTGAGTCTGTCTACTGTGCCAGCAAATTCGGTGTGAGAGGGTTTACAGAGAGTTTAGCTATTGAGGTAAAAGAAACACCAATTCAAGTGGTTGGCATCTACATGGGCGGCATGAAAACAGAATTCTGGGATGGCATTTTCACAGAAGAACGCATGAAGCACCTGATGGAACCAGATGATGTTGCCGACGTGATTATGGCAAATGTGAAGCCAAGACAACGCCTGGTCGTATCTGAAGTAGTCATTCAAAACCAAAAGTAGAGAATCGAAAACATCGTTGGAGCTGACAGCTTATCGCATTTATACATCGCTTGTCTTTATAAGATTGGCTTACTTACGTAAATAGGACACCTTTTATTCGCTCGGAGTATGATTTTACATTTTTCAAGTAGACAATTTTAAACAAGCCCCATCTAGCCTGACTGAGTTCGGTATTCTACCGGACTCAGTTTTTTTATTCGCCAATTTTACGTCATCATTACGAGTCGTAAATCATTACGGTTGCTTGTTTTCGGAGGTGAAAACCTTCTCTTTGGTGTCCAAACAAACTTCGTTTTTTACGGATACGTGCTTGTATCCCGGGATTCCTTGCAAGTGTTTTGTCCCCTCGCTCTCCGTCCAAATAAAGCCAGACGGCTATTAACTGAAAATCCTTTGAATATGTCTTTCTAATTTCAAAATGATCTTGCCCCTGTCAAGTAGACAACTTTAAACAAGCCCCATCTAGGCTACCTGAGTTCGGTATTCTATCGGACTCAGGTTTTTTAATCGAGATTGAAACCGTTGCTGATTATAGAAATTAATGTAACCGTGAAGAGCTTCTTCCACTTCTTTATCTGTTTGAAACGAATGAAGGTACAAACACTCTGTTTTTAAATGCCCAAAGAACCCCTCAATACAGGCGTTATCTAAACAGTTACCTTTTCTAGACATACTTGCTACGATTTTATATTGCTGAAGGAACTGGTTATACTGCTTTGAGGTGTACTGGTATCCTTGATCACTGTGTAGGAGGACTCCGCTTACATCCCGCTTTTTAATCGCTAATTTTACGGTATCCATTACGAGTCGTAAATCATTACGTTTGCTTGTTTTGTAGGCAACAACTTCGTTGTTATACATGTCGTATATGACAGACAGATAAAGACGGCGACCATTAAATAGTATGTAGGTAATATCTGTAGCCCATTTCTCATTTGGCCGTGAGGCGCAAAAATTTCGATTCAGCTTGTTTTCGGAGATGACAACCTTCTCTTTGCGCCCAAAGAATTTTCGTTTTTTACGGATTAGCGCTTGTATCCCAAGTTCCTTCATAATGCGATACACACGTTTATGATTGACTTTTAGCCCGTACCTTCTAAATAACCACACTTTTATTCGGGGATACCCGTAAATACCTTTGACCTCTTGATGACACTCCATGATCATTTCTCTTAATTTTTCATTTACCAATTGTTTTGAGGTGGGGTGTTTCTCACGAGAAAGCCACTTGTAAAAACCACTACGAGATACTTTCGTAATTTTACACAATAAAGTAATAGAATACTTTTTAGACAATTCTTTAATAAGCTCGAAAAAACAGCATTTATCTTTCGGTTTCACCTCTTTTCTAGACCTAGCCACTTTTTTAAGAATTCGTTCTCTGCACGTAATCGAACTATCTCTTCCTCCGTACTCTCTGGCCTTATTCGTGGTCTTCCTCTAAGAGGATTTTTTGTTCTCCCGCGTTTTTCATCTAGTCCCTGTATACCTTCCTTTCTATAATGATCAACCCATCTTCTTAAAATAGAAGGGTCACTAATGCCGAGATCCCTTGTAAGTGTTTTGTACCCTTGTTCACCGCTCAAATAAAGCCGTACGGCTTTTAACTTAAAATCCTTTGAATATGTTTTTCTAATTTCCCCCATAGAAAATTCCCCTCCTAGTTAATACAGTAAGGGGTCTTGCTTCTTACTGTCTACTAAAAGGGGATAATATCAAAAAAGGGAGTCTTATTTTTTGTTCACTTCCACCATAGCTTTAGATTTATTATAAAATAGGTCTTTGGTCGTTGTTATATAGAGATTAATTGGAGTTTATTAGAAAAAAGTAGTTATATTAACCTAATTCTAAAGCAGTGTTGTGCCGATATATAAATGAAGGAAATATTTTATTATCCTAATTAATGAGATAAAAAGGAGAGCAAACATGAAGCGATTTCAAACAATAGTAGTGATTGTTCTCGCCGTTGTATTTATGTATACAACGATGGGGATATCGCAGGCAGAAGCTGTGGGAGGTACACTGATCATAAAGGAACCTGTCTATTATCAGCCTCAACTACTTGAGGTAATTAGTAACAAGGATGGAAGTATCACAGGGGAAGTTATGGTGGACTCTAAATATGCAGCCAGTGTCATACTACAAGTTAGTGATGGAACTGGTGAGGTAATAAGAGAAATTGAACTTGTAAACGAATCCAAAAAAGGTATACAAGCTCCCAGTGGTATCAAAAAAAAAATCAGTACCAATACAAAACTGTTACGTGTCGATGGTGAGCTCAGATCAGTAAATGTAACGATTATTTCGTTTACCGTGCCAGCCAAAATTCTCGAATTATCTCCAAATGAATATGAGGTAAGTGTTGAAACTAGCAATACGGTTGTTAAGATGGAGCATACAGAATACCAATATTCTGAAAAACAGACCATTGGCATTCAAGGTGGAAAGGTACTTACAACCTCCTTTCCAGTTTCTTTTCCTGGCACTCTAGAAATGGATAATGATGGAAAACTTATTATTACGCTCAACCTTACGTCCATCTATGATAAATCTACCTTTTATCTAGTGGTAATGGATGAAAAGAGCCAACAAGTAAAACGTATCAAATTGAAAACGAAGCAACGAACGATTTCGAGCAAAGATTTAAACCTAGATACCGGTACATATACAATTTATATAGAGGTTTCTGATGTGAAAGGCTCTGCTAATTCTAATCGGGTTACGCTTGTAATACCAGACAGTAGCAAGGTAATTTCCGGAGACGATGATTTTCCTGGATATGTAAAGGTATCTGAGGATGGTATGATTACGATTAACCTAAAAATTACGTCTGAATATCAAAAGGCCAAATTTAACGTTGTTATTAAAAACGACAACGGTAAGATTGTGAAACGTATCCCGATCAGTACCAAAAATTCGAAAATATCTACAAAAGGACTAACCTTGTCTTCGGGTAACTATGAAATTTTACTTGAAATGGTGTTGCAAGGGAAAAAATATCATTCCAGTGCTGCCTCATGGTCTTATGGAACTAGCCATGTATTTTCAGTTCCGACTGGACAAGCCTTTCCTGGCGGAATTAAAGTGAATACCAATGGGACGATTACCATCAACCTGCAATGGAAATCTAGCTATTCTTCCTATCATGCTAATGTAGTAGTTTATGATATATACGGCGATGTTGTAAAACGTATTCCTATCACCGATAAAAACCCAATGATCTCTTATAGGGAGTTAGGTTTATCCACGGGAGGATATAACATTGTTATTGAGATTGTTGATCCTGACAGTGAGATGTCTGCAAGTACATTGCCTACTTTCATCCCAATTAATCAAAGCAAAGATATTGTCATTTTTATTGATGGAGAGTTACAGGTTTTTAAAAAGGCACCAGTAGAAATCAAGGGAAGAACTTTGGTTCCATTAAGAGCCATTTTTGAGGCCCTGGGAGCAAGAGTAGACTGGGATGAAGCGACCCAGACCGTAACTGCAATGAAGGATGGTACGACCATTAAGCTTACCATTGGTTCCAAAGTAGCTTACAAAAATGGTAAGAAACTAAATCTGGACGTTCCTGCGCAGTTGTTTAACGGAGATACGACCATGGTTCCAATCCGCTTTGTTAGTGAAGCACTGGGTGCCAAGGTTACTTGGGATGGGTACTCGAATGCCGTCATTATTAGTAATGATTAGTACAGCTACTACCCATTTGCTGTTCTTCCTATAATAGCTTCGTTTTACAAAAAGTCACTTTGATCATCATCCGGAATATAGGGTGGTGACATGTGACTTTTTTATATTTTGTTTATTCATAACCTGTATGCATGAATATCATGCAAATACGTAAATTGAAGTCATGACAAACTTGAAGTATGATACACAAAAGGCAAAAGAAAACAAAAACGGAGACGTACGATATGGAGTGGCAACAAATTTTATATTTTCGCAAGGTCGCACAGACACAGCACATTACACGATCGGCAGAAATGTTAAATGTGTCCCAGCCTGCATTAAGTAGAGCAATTGCTCGTTTAGAGGAGGAGCTAAATACGCCTTTGTTTGAGCGAAAAGGGCGAAATATCGTGTTAAATCAATACGGAGAACTATTTTTAAAGCGAGTGGAGCGAGCCATTCAGGAGATCGAGGAAGGGAAGCAAGAAATTCAGGACTTGATTAACCCTGATCACGGCAAGATACGGATCGCTTTTCTGCATTCACTCGGGATTGAAGTAGTACCTGAGTTTATTCGTTCATTTCGTTTGCAATATCCACAGGTTAGCTTTCATCTACATCAAGCTTCCATGGGGCAGATTGTGGAGCAACTAAAAACGGGGTTAATTGATATCGCCCTATTTTCCATGTTGGAACCGATTGACGAAGTACATTGGGAGCCTTTAATTACGGAGGAGCTGTTTCTCATTGTCTCTAAGACGCATCCTCTTGCAAATCGGACACAGATTGAGCTACAAGAAATTGCGAATGAACCTTTTATTTGCTTTAAGCAGGGCTATGGTCTGCGAACCTTGACAGATACACTATGTAGGCAAGCTGGTTTTACTCCTGATATAACCTTTGAAGGAGAAGAGATTGCTACGATAGCTGGTCTGGTGGCAGTTGAATTGGGAGTTAGCCTTGTGCCAGATGTAAACGTACTAGATAAATCGAAAATTTCATTACTTCGTGTGCTAGATCCAGCTTGCAAACGGACCATTGGACTCGCTTGGAAAGAAAAGCGTTATTTATCTCCTGTTGCAAGAAGGTTTATTTCATTTGTAAAGGGACACTATATCTAATTGGTTTGTGGCATCAAACGAATTCATAGCTTAAAGCTGCATCGTTTTCTAACTGAATAAAAAGAGAGAGGATTTACACCATGAGTTATATCAAGCAAGGGTCAAGCGCATTTCGCCGAACCAACATAGCGTTGTTTGCAGGAGGATTAAATACATTTGCCATCCTATACTGCACGCAGCCTTTGTTGCCTGAATTCACCAAGGAGTTTCAGGTTTCTCCAACGCTGGCCAGTCTTTCCCTATCTGTAACCACGCTGGCCTTAGCTATAAGTATGTTATTTCTTGGTTCATTGTCAGAGGCGTGGGGGCGTAAACCGATTATGATGGTTTCCTTGATTGGAGCTTCTTTGTTGGCAGTGTGTACAGCGTTTAGCTATCAATTTCAAGTCTTACTTGGCATTCGTATACTAGTCGGGATGGTCCTGGCTGGATTACCGGCTATTGCAATGGCTTATCTGGGTGAAGAAATTGATAAAAGTAGCTTAGGAGTAGCGATGGGGCTATATATAAGCGGAAATTCCATTGGTGGAATGGGAGGACGAATCATCACAGGAACGCTAACCGATTTGTTTAATTGGCATGTGGCCTTGGTTGGAATCGGGGTGTTAAGTCTCTTGTGCACGATTTTGTTCTGGGTCATGCTGCCACCCTCTAAACATTTTTCACCACGTAAATTAGAGGTAAAGACATTAGCAAAATCGCTCTGGAGCCATTGCAAGGATCATCGTTTGCTTTATTTATATGGTCTTGGCTTTCTGTTAATGGGTAGCTTCGTGACGTTATATAACTACATTGGATACCAATTAGTTGAACCGCCATATTCTCTTTCACAGACAATCGTTGGCTGGATTTTTATTGTGTATTTGGTTGGTACATTTAGCTCTACCTGGATGGGAAAGATGGCAGACAGACTGGGACGCGCTAAAATGCTGTGGATGTCTTTAGTTATTATGCTTGGGGGTATTGGACTTACATTAGAACCCCATTTATTTAGTAAAATTGCTGGAATTGCGATCTTTACATTTGGTTTTTTTGGAGGACATTCCATCGCTAGTAGCTGGGTAGGAAGATTAGCTACTCATGATAAAGCACAGGCTTCTTCCTTGTATCTATTCTTTTATTACGTTGGATCGAGTCTAGGTGGGACGTTTGGCGGCTTGTTCTGGTCGTTATTTGGATGGGCTGGGGTTGTTGGCATGATTGGTGGATTTATCGTGATTGGATTCCTTTTGCTGCTGAAGCTCTCTCATGTAGAGCAGTCTCCAGCGACATTACGTATTCAGTAATTCTTCATTTTGCAAAATATAACGCGTTTCATTAGATAAAAAAGGAAAAGGATAGGAGCCAAAGTGCATCCTGTCCTTTTCACATTTCTAACAAATATGGTCTGTCATCTATCTCTAGATAGAATTTACTTTACCAATTTATGCCGTAGGGCTAGTACTACAGCTTGCGTACGGTCATCGACATTTAATTTTTGTAAAATACGATGGACATGTGACTTTACAGTGCCTTCAGAGATAAAGAGATTTTGGGCAATTTGATCATTGCGGTAGCCGAATGCTAATTGTTGCAAGACATCCTGCTCTCGTTCCGTCAGTTCATCTAGGAGTACCAGGTTATTCTCTTCGTGATAAATCTCCTGTGCTTTGTCTGTATGGGTTGTGGCATTCGTTTCCGATTTTTGTTTCTTTAACACCTCAGCTAATGCTTTGGCAGCTGTCGCTGTGTGAAAAGAGGCTTCTCCATTATAAGCACGTCGGATTAAATCTAACATCTCTTGGGAATCGGCATCCTTTAGCATATAACCAACCGCACCTGCTAGAATGCCATCCACAACGTAATCATGGTTATCGAACGTTGTTAAAATGAGAACTTTTACTTTGGGTACATGTTTTACAATTTCGTGTGTTGCTTCAATACCCGTACACTTGGGCATTTGTACGTCCATGAGAATGACATCAGGCTTTAGCTCGCAAGCTAAATTGATTATTTCCTCCCCATCAGCCGCCTCTCCGATAACCTCCATATCCTCTTGTACATTTATGACATACCCAAGACCCTGTCTGATCATCTTTTGATCGTCTGCCAGCATGACTCGAATCTTTTGATGTTTGTGATCTACCATAGTAGCTATGTGTTCCCTTCTAAAGGTGTATGGTGGTAAGGAACCGTTGCTATAATCTCAAAGCCAAAGGGTTCCCTCATCTGATATTTCAGTGTTCCGTTTAATTCCATGGTGCGTTCTTTCATACCAGATAAACCAAAGCCAGGTTTAACTCCTTCCTGAGAAAGATTTTGGCCGTTGTCATGAATTGCTAAAACGATAGTATCAGCCATCTTAGTAATTTCAACCCAAATAGCTGTAGCATTGGAATGACGCAATGTATTCGTAATGGCTTCTTGTAGAATTCGATAAAAAACAATCGTTACCTCGTTTGTTAAATCCAACTCTTCTTCATTGGTTACAAACGTACAGGACAGATCCGTATTTTTCTCCGTTTGGGACAAAAGAGCTTGCAAAGGTGTTATGCCAAACGTTCTCTTGTCGACTGCGAGAGTATGAACGGAGCCACGGATATCCTCCAAACTTTGTTTCGCTACATCCAGCATATTATTGACAGCCATCTGTGCGTCGTTTGGACCAGACTTCAGCATATAGGTAAGCGCATGTAGCTGTACGATAAGAGAAGTAAGGCTGTGACCTAAAGAGTCATGAATATCGCGGGCAATCCGGTTTCGTTCCTCTAGTACGGCTACTTGCAATGTATTTACAGTCATTTCCTGCAATTCATTATGTGCATCCTGTAATTTTGTATGTGCTTTTTGCAATTCTTTTAAATGCTGTTGATTTAATTGGTACGCTTCATGATGAGAACGATATCCGCGTGCTCCCAGATAGCATCCTATAAAGGAAAGTAAAAAGGGAACAACATGTGTGGTGTAGCTATGGGTTATCCAGATGAGTAATACACTGGTAATCACCCCAAAAAAGCTGGCTAGTGGTAGCGAATATTTTTTATCAATGCGAAGACCAATGATAATCGCAAGCAGGATGATCATACCAAACCCTTCTGGCCCCAGATAAATGCCTTTAAATAGGGTAATTCCCCCGACTAGTAACAGAATGATAGTCATTTTTATGGAAGGCAGTTGAATAGAGGAGGTCCAAAATAAAATCAGATACCCACAAAACAGCATTACTGAAAAAATAAATTGTATAGGTGATTCATGATTATAGGAGTTTGGTAGCCATGTCAAAAGAGATAAGGCTAAGAACCAGACCAATAAGAGTCGTTTGCGGAGGGCCTTTGTTATGTTATCAATCAAAGATTAGCCCACCCTTCTTCAAAGTTTTCGATCATTTGTTCACATCTATTGTAGCATGGGGTGTCATCTATCTCTAGATAGACAAAGCCTGTGCTGGGTTTTCCATCCCTCGATAGATTTGCCTATTCCAACTTGCCGCTACAATGAAAACTGTGACATTTCGTATTGCGAACAATTGACCAACGGCAGGAGGTGGCTTGGATGGAAGAGTTGATTACCATGGCAAAGCTTCTCAAAGAAGCGAGTGCCCTTTTTACATGGATCACAGGGGAAGAATTAGAAAGTAAAGATATCACCTGGCAGCAGGTGCTGATTCTGGAGCAAATAGTGCACGGACCAAAAACCATTGGGGAAATCAGTAAGGCTGTTAGTCTTTCGTACAGTACGGTATCTGGATTAATTGATCGCCTGCAGCGAGATAACATCGTCATAAGGCTCAAGGATAAAAAGGATAAACGATTGGTTTGGGTTGCGATGTCCCAACGATTTGATCATGCGGACGATTTCGCAGAACACCAAGCGGAAATGGAGACGTTTGAGCAAAAGACAACTCAGATGATTTCATCCCTCCATGTCTTGCAAGAAATGTATACAACCAAAAAAAGAATATCTAGTTAAGACATTGGTGAGGTGAAAGAGAGTGAATATATCTGAAGTGTCGGTGAAACGACCTGTTCTAATTATCATGTTAACCCTTGCAGTCATGATTTTTGGAATAGTATCTCTGCCAAGATTGGCTATTGATTTGTATCCAGAATTGAATTTTCCGGTCGCAGTTGTCGTTACGTCTGTCGATGGCGCGGCGCCGAGTGAAGTGGAGAAGCTGGTAACGAAACCAATAGAAAGCGCGGTAGGGACTGTTTCCAATTTAAAAGAAGTATCATCTATTTCGATCCAAGGAGCATCGCAGGTTATTCTCAACTTTAATTGGGGAACTGATTTGGATCAAGCTACATTGGAATTGCGGGAAAAAGTTGATCGGGTGCGTCAACTGCTTCCATCCTCAGCTAAATCTCCACAGGTTTTGCGGATCGATCCAAATAGTATGCCGATTATGACATTTGCCTTGACAGGCGAGGATGATGTCAACCAATTGAAAAAGATAGCAGAGGACTCCATTCAAAACCGCCTGGAAAGAATTGATGGTGTGGCTGGAGTGAATCTGGTTGGCGGTCAGGATCGCGTGGTGGATGTGGTGTTGGACCCTGCTAAAATTTCGGCGTATGGATTAACCATCGACCAAATTCAGCAGGCGATTGCCAGTAACAACCTGTCTGGTTCAGGTGGTGCGGTACGCGAAGGTGACGGGAAATATAATATTCGAGTACAAGGTGAGTACGATAGTGTAGCGAAGATCGGATTAACACCTATTCGCATAGGGACTGGTTCCCTTCGCCTACAAGATATTGCTACCATCAATGATACAACGGCGAAAATAAATCAGTTCAGCTATGTTAATGGAAAGCCAAGCCTAGGTATTACCATTACAAAAGCATCTGGTGGAAATACGATTCAAGTAGCGGATGCTGTTAGTCAAGAAATGAAAGAGATTGAGAAGACATTACCTTCCAACCTAAAACTAACAACTACGTTAGATTCGTCCACGTTTATTAAAGATTCCATCTATACTACAGCAGAGCATGCTTTGTTCGGTGGTTTGTTTGGGATTATTATTTTGTTCTTCTTCTTAGGTAGCTTCCAATCGATGATTGTTGCTATCATCGTGTTACCCATCTCCATCATATCAACCTTCTTGCTGATGTATGCGACAGGTCAAACGATCAACCTGATTTCCTTATCGGGTTTAACGCTTGGACTAGGATCACTTGTTGACTTCGCAGTCGTAATGCTGGAGAACATTTTCCGTCAAAGGGAGAAAGGGAAGGGCATGGTAGCAGCAGCGTTAGATGGTTCGAAGGAAGTGGGTACAGCTGTAATGGCTTCTGCTTTGGCACAGATATGCGTGTTCTTGCCAATTGCGCTTGTAGATGGCATCGCAGCAGAAATTTTTAGACCTCTAGCCCTAACAGTTGTGTATTCTCACATTGCTGCTTTGGTTTTCTCCATCATCTTAGTACCGATGTTAAGCTCACGGATACTGAAAAAAGTACCAGAGCATAACAATCGGGATGGATATCGTGGAATCAATCCAGTGATCTGGTTCAATATTGGATTCCATAAAGTAGAAAAAGGCTATAAAAAGCTGTTGGATTTTTCCCTACATCACCGCAAAACAGTAGCGATTGTTACTGTGGCTATGATGATAGGTTCTATAGCGCTGACACCATTGGTTGGAGCAGAGTTTATGCCATCGATGGATCAGGGACAAGTCACAATTGATATTAAAATGCCAAACGGTACTGTTTTGGAAGAAACAAAGAAGGTAGCCCAACAAGTGGAAAAGATAGCGGCGCAAGTACCGGAGCTGGATATCCTGAGCACCTCGATTGGTAGCGGGGGATCAGCAGCTGTGGCAACCTCTACTTCTAACAAGGCCACGGTTGATTTAAAATTGGTCGAGGTAAAAGATCGCAAACGCTCCACTGAGGAGATTATGGCAGATTTGCGTAAACAAGTAGCATCGATTGCTGGCGCTGACATTAAGGTGAAAGAACAATCTGCTGGTATGTCCACTGGCTCTCCTTTGCAGATTACCTTACGCGGTGATGATATTGAGGTTCTAAAAGATGTGAGCGGGATTATTAAACAAGAAGTAATCAGTATCCCAGGAACCAGTAATGTGATTACCACATTGGATGATACGCAACAAGAATTTG
This sequence comes from Brevibacillus laterosporus DSM 25, assembly GCF_002706795.1. NCBI lineage: Bacteria > Bacillati > Bacillota > Bacilli > Caryophanales > Paenibacillaceae > Brevibacillus > Brevibacillus laterosporus. The sequence goes on along the minus strand of NZ_CP017705.1, from coordinate 777,763 downwards.
AAGTGAAGATTGACGCGGAAAAAGCGAGTATGTATGGGCTGAGCTCCGGACAGATTTTAACGGCTGTCGGCACAGCATTTAATGGACAAACGGTGACAAAATATCGCACGGGTGATGATGAAATCAATGTGCAATTAAAATGGCCTGAACAGTACCAGGAGGATACGAATTACTTGAATAGCTTGCGAATGACTGCACCAGGCGGCGCGCAGGTGGCATTGTCTTCTGTTGCTGAAGTTACAAAAGTAGAGGCACCTCTAACGATTAATCGCTCCAATCAGGCTCGTGAAGTAAAAATCACTGGTGATTTAGCAGGTCGTGATTTGAACTCAGTTACTACTGATGTACAAACAAAGCTAAATAAGCTCTCCCTACCAGATGGCTATAAAATTGAGTATGGCGGAGAGAGCAAAGATATGATGGAGTCCTTTAGTAGCCTTGGATTGGCTGTCATTTTGTCAATCGTCTTACTTTATATGGTAATGGCTGCTCAATTTGAATCTTTATATACACCGTTTATTATCATGTTCTCCATTCCACCTACCTTTGCAGGCGTTATGCTTGGCCTGTTGTTTACCAATACTTCGATCAGTGTGTCTGTGTTTATTGGATACATTCTACTGATTGGATTGGTGGTCAATAACGCCATCGTATTAATTGATTATGCGAACCAATTGCGAGACAAAGGTATGAGTGTGAGGGATGCGATTTTGGAAGCAGGACCCGTACGCTTGCGTCCCATTCTCATGACGACATTGACTACCATTCTAGCAATTGGCCCATTAGCTTTTGCTACAGGATCCGGTAGTGAGTCTCAAGCTCCGATGGCTATCACAGTTATTTTCGGATTAAGCTTTGCTACCCTCATTACTCTGGTGTTGATTCCAGTCGTGTATACTTGGTTCGATGATTGGTCTTCTAAACGTAAACAAAAGAAAGAACGGAAACGACTAAAGAAACAACAAGCAGCCATTTCGGTAATGGAATCGTAAGGGCCAAGAGATGGAGGAGGGGGAAATGAAATTGAAAACAAAAACAAATATCAATAAAAAAATGATTCTAGTAGCAGCTTCCGCTCTGTTTTTAGTAGCGGGATGTTCAAATCAAGCGGCGGAGAATACTCCGGCCGAACAGACAGAGAGTGTAACACCTGTTCAGATTGAAATGTCTAAACTAGGAACAGTCTCTTCTAGTGCAGGCTTTACAGCTAAATTGGCACCTAGTCAGGATGTGCAACTAAGTCCAAAAATCTCTGGGAAAATTACCTCCCTACCTGTAAGTTTAGGGCAGTATGTAAAACAAGGGGAAACTTTGTTTAGTGTGGATGAACAAGATGTAATAAATTCTATCAAGCAGGCAGAAGCGGCTTATCAGGTAGCTAAAGCGAATTTGAACCAAGCAGGCAATAGCTCCAGTCAAGGTCTCGAACAAGCAAAAAATGGTTTGAGTCAAGCACAAACAGCCTTACAAGATGCAGAACGAAATCAGCAACGGATGCAAACGCTATTTAATCAAGGAGCAATCTCTCTTCAACAATATGAACAAGCAAATTTACAGCTTGCCAACGCGAAAACAGCTGTTGCCAATGCCCAAGAAGGGGTAAAGTCAGCCACTCAAATGTCAGCGGTAGGTGTATCGGAGGCTTCCGTAAAGCAAGCAGCCGTGAGCTTGGAAAATGCTCGAACGCAATTAGGAAATGCAGTAGTAAAAGCTCCGTTTAGCGGGTACATTTCAAGTGTGAATGGAGCAATCGGACAGGTGGCTTCTCCACAAAGCCCTGTAGTTACATTAGTTAATACCAATCCACTTGTTGTGAAAGCCAATTTGTCTGAACAAGATATTCCACAGGTGAAGGTGGGCGACGAGGTAAAAGTGAATATTACTGCATTGGGAAAGGAATTGACGGCTAAAGTAACGGCTGTCAGCCCGGTGATGGATCAACAGCTTAAATCCTATCCCATTGAAATATCAATCCCTAATCCAAACAACGAATTGAAAGCAGATATGGTTGTAAATATGAATCTGCTAGGCCAACAAGGAAAAGGGCAGGAGAAGGTAGTTGTTCCTCGCAAGGCTGTGTTCGATCGCGATGGGAAACAGTATGTTTACGTTGTAGAAGGTGAGGTAGCTAAACAAGTTGCGGTAACCACAGGAGAAGGGTCTAGTGAAGCTATCGAAATTCTGACAGGAATAAAAGCAGATCAGCAGGTAGTCATAAAAGGACAGACACTGTTGAAGGATGGAAGTAAGGTAACGATCCAAAAATAAGAGCAACCGAACGGATATAGGTAAAATGATCTATAGAAAAAATGCTGTCACATTCCATTTGTGGCAGCTTTTTTCATATAAATAGAGTCACTTGAGCGATTTTTACTCGTTTAGAAATGGAAAGTTTGAAGAAAGAGAGGATCATGGAGAACTCGATTTAAGGGAAGGCACTTTTTATCGTATAGAAGAAAGTAGAGAAATGACCCCTGAACAACGTGAAGCATTAGGCATTCCTCTCCTCCAATACTTGATGACAGTATCTTTAAAGCAAACGTCCGAATTTCCTTCTCGGACGTTTTTTATTTGAATCAAACTCATTTCAAAAAATCGTGTCACAAAAATAGTTTTACCAGCATCCTTATAGTTGACTGCAATTGGCAAGTAGTGAAAAAGGTCTTCTCATATGCCAATTATAAAATGATAGTAAGAAATAAGGAGGCTTTCCCATTGAAAAAACGGCACGGTAGCTGTCTCGTGATAGAATACTTCTCCACCTGTTTAGCAATGAGAATATAGGATTCTATTATAACTTTTTCGGATTGAGGAAATCTCTCATTACACTCTATTCTCTTACATGTAAAAACAGGATAGTAAAATATACTCATTTCTACAAAAAAACATTTGTGAAAATAATGACAATAACATATACTGGGAATGGTTGTATATTTTAACTAGATTTGCTTAATAAGAGGGAGGTTATTTTATGAAAAGAAAGGTTCTTCCCCATCTTGTGCTTACTACAGCGATTCTAGGTTCACTTGTTATGATTTCAGCACCAAGTACCCATGCTGAAAAGAGTATTGGACAGATTCCTGATCAGATGTTGGCCGGGACAGTAATTGAGTATGACGATTCTAACAACATGGTTGTGATTGAAAAAGGAGAAAAACTCACCTCAAATGAGAGAGTTCAAGCGGTTCAAAAAGAGGAACTCTCTAAATCGGAACTAGTAAAATTGACAGAAGAAGAAACGTTCGTTCAGAAGATTTTAGATGAAGCTAAAGAACTTCCAGTCTATCATATACAAAATCCAGCACCTCAGCCAGGAATGAAAGTCATTTACGATGGAGAGGGATTCATTAAAAAAATTGTTTATCCCTCCTCAATTAAGGAAGATGACGGGGTAGAAGCACTAGCTTATAAGGCTTTGCCTAGAGGAACGCGTAAGGCGGCTGGTACATATAAGTATGGTGCTAATAATAATTCCATTGTAATTACAGGCTCATCATCTGGTAGTGTATTAGGTACAGGAAGATTTACAAATTTTACCGATACAATAGGTGAAAGTGATAATACATTGGTAAGAGGGGATTGCGCTACAAGAGGGGACATTGATAATCCAAAATATAATACCTCTATCAATGCACGTAATACAACAAATAACAAAGCAGCCACGGTAACCAAGAGGGACAATGGTGCATTACCAGATGCTGTGCTGGATATATGGAAAACAGGTGTTGAAGACTTTGGACTGAAATGGGATAAAAATCTTTCATTTAAAGGTAGATACTATTATGAGTTTTAATAAGTACAGGATAGGGGTTTTTACCCTATCCTCTTTCCCTGTAAAGAAAGGAAGGTGAACATGAGTAGAAAGAGAATTTGTTTTATAATGGTTATGATATTCACTCTCCTTCTTCCGGGATGTATGGAGCAAGCCGTAAATCAAAAATCCCAAATTATGACTACCCAAAACGAAAAAACGCATAACCTTGGGGACTATTTATCAATTACGTATACAGAATATGCTAATGGTAAAGATACAACCGATGGAATGGTAATGCGGGTTATGAGCTATGATTTGCAGTCTAAGGTCATGGCAAAGCTCGCTGATATTCCTTACACATCGCAATATCCGTTATCTGTTGTGTCACTGATGGATAATAAGATTTACTATTCAGCAGATGTACAAGATAAAGGAGATCAATTATTCTCCTACGATCTACAGTCGAAAAAGACGGAACAGCTATCGAAGGAATTATTTGCCATTAACTACATTGTGCCTACGACGAAAAAAGGACCTATCATTTTGGCGGCCGTGAAGAAAGGCGAGCGTGTCCTAAAAACCGTTTTGTACGACAAACAGAAGCATAAATTAGATTTCATGGACGATAAAGATCTTGATAGCAACACGTGGGCGGTGTCATACAATAAGGAAGTCAATAAAAGCTATCTCGCTCGTTTTTCAGAGAATGAAAGGGAAAAGCAGAGAAACATCTCTAATAAGCAACAGATAGCCATGGTTCCACCCGACTATACAGTTGTTGAACTAAATAACGAAACGAAAAAAGAGCGCCCGATCATTTCGCTGAAAAAAGAGCAAATCATTGCTTTATCAAGTACGGGAAATCAGCTATTTCTAATTACCTCTCCTAGTATCAATCGTCCACCTATCGAGTATAGTCTTGTGGATAGCAAAACGGGTAAAAGAACGAAACTAGATCTCCCCATTTCTTCTAGAAGCGATGTCTATCTTTCCCATGACGCTAAGGGCATTTATTATCTGGGCAGTACTTCAAAAAAAGATTTTAACAAAGGTCGCGGAATATATTACTATGATTTTGCTACTAAAAAAATACAACCTATCTTTTTACAGGAGAATGGGTTTATTAATAATTTTATGCTCGTGGCTCGGTAATGAGGGAGCATACTGCCGTCGGATACCTCTGACGGTTTTTTTGTTACGATTAAATCTCCCTACAGTTCAGGTGAAAGTAATGTAAGTCATCTGATCAAAATCATGTAATAGTAGTAATGCAGAAACAGGTACTCTGTTATCAATCCAACAATCTTCCATTTTTGCTTATAAAGAGGTGGCATATCAAGCTGTTATGCTACATACATGTACCAAAAGAGGAAGAGCTGTAGGGATGCCCAAACTCTCCAGAACATTTCAATGAGGAATCATTTTCAGTCAAATGCTGATACAATAAGGGGACACTAGAAGGGGGAAGGTTATGGCAACATGGGATTTATCGAAAACAAAGCACCATATCTTGCTGTGTAATGGTGGTAGCTGTATGCGAAAAGGGGGCGAAGAAGTCACTGTGGCGATTCGTCAGGAAATAGCACGGCTACAAGCGGATGAACAGATTCATACAACTCGGACCAGATGTAATGGGCGTTGCGAGGATGCCTGTGTCTTAATTGTGTATCCAGATGGAGTTTGGTATCGGAATGTTCAGCCTGAGGATGCGAAAGAGATTGTAGGAAAGCTTGTTCAAGGGCAGCATTATCAGGAGAAAATTAGCCATCGATATCGCGGTGACGGATTTGTAAGAAATGAGACCGTAGCGTTTGGTGTGAAGAAATAAATGAAACTATTCTCAGCAAAAAAGCCATTGCTGGAGAGCAGCTTTTATATTGGTATGATCATGAATCAAGATAAACATTGATTTCTTACTAACATATAATGAAAGAAACAGACTCCCAGATTGAGGAGTCTGTTTTTGTTTGACTAATTAAAACGATAACTACCTACTTCTAAGCAAAACTTCTAAAATAAGGTCTATGTCCAAACATTTAATAAAGCTACGTTCTCAATTCGAAATCCTTTATCTTACATCAGCGAGCTAGCTCGGAAGAAAAAATCTCACTAGAATCTTTTACTGTGATGTGATGATGGAGGGTGCCTAGTCCGTTCAATGTTTCGTTATGATGGTCAATAATGGAGATGGCATCCAGGGTAGGCGTATTTGCTGTCGAATGGCAATCGCCAACCAAGGTTACATCATAACCGCGGGAGACTGCGCTTCTGCAAGCTGTATCAATACAAAATTGAGTTTGAAAGCCAACAATAATGAGATGCTTGATATCTCGATCTATAAGTTCTTGGTGTAGCGATGTTTCAAAGAATGAATCGCAAGCTGTCTTTTTAATAACTATTTCACCTTCAAGAGGTGCAACGGTAGGATGAATTTCAGTCATATGCGCCCCTTCTTCAAAAGGAGTGCCAGCTGGACCAATATGCTGAATAAACAGAACAGGGATGTTGAGCTCACGAGCTTTTGCTTGTAATGAGCTAATTTTGCCAACGATTTCTTCCCCATGATAAGAATGATAAGTAATGATACTCTGGGTGTCTACAATAACCAGTGCTGTTTTATCAATCATATAGGTGATCATCCTTCCTTATTTTGGCTTATGTAAATTATACAACAAATAAAAGTAATGAAATACAGCTATTGCAACAAAAAAAGGAAAACAGGGAGCAAAGTGACGAAAAAGGATACTTTTACGTCAAACGATGAGAAGAGTGTAAAGGAAAGATAGATGATAGCTTTTCTTTAACAAGAATAAAGGATGAAAAAGCTTATGACTACAATCATGATTATTGAAGATGATCCGAAAATTGCAGAAATGTTGAAAGAGCATATAAAGAGGTATAAATACCATGCAGTTGTAGTTCGAAATTTTGATCTCATTATGGAAAGCTTTTTAGAATGGAAGCCAGATATGGTATTACTAGATATTAATCTACCAAGCTTTGATGGCTATTACTGGTGTCGTCAGCTTCGATTGGTATCAACGTGTCCTATCGTGTTTATATCAGCGCGCAGTGCAGAGATGGATCAGGTAATGGCACTTGAGCATGGTGCAGATGATTATATTACCAAGCCCTTTCATTATGAACTGGTAATGGCCAAAATTCGCAGTCACTTACGCAGAGCCTACGGAGACTATGCGCCTAAGATAGAGGAGCGCACGGTAGAGCATAAGGGATTATGCCTTTATCCAGAAAGATTAGAAGTGAGATTGCAGGATGAGGTGAGCTTGCTAACCAAAAAGGAAGCGATTTTACTGGAGGCCTTGCTTACTGCTTATCCCCGTGTGTCTAGTCGGACTAAGCTCTTGGACAAGCTGTGGGACGATCAGGCATATGTAGATGATAATACGTTGAGCGTGAATATCACTCGGTTACGAAAGAAGCTTGCTGAATTAGGAATTGAGGACGCAATTGAGACGGTCAGGGGAGCTGGTTATCGCTTACAGATCACGTGGAATCATGCGGGAGGGGGAAGGTGAAATGAGCAAGGAACACAACACGAGACCCTTTGAAGGAAGTTCGGAGGAACGCGCAGATAGGAATACGTTTTTTCGTGCGGATTCGTTTTGCCACAAACAGCATGTACGGTTATTTTTGCGAGAGCATGTCCCACTTATTTTATATTCTTATATCTTAATGCTTCTTCTCTTGCTTGTCTTTTGGTTCGATGGCTATAATCATGTGCTGACAGCTTTGTACGCTATTTTTTTAGGGAATTTTCTTTTACTGATGTATCTTACGTACCGATATGTGAGCCATCGTTCTTTTTATCTACGTCTATCCCAGCCGCTCGAGGTAATGCATGAGTTCATGTCAGAATACAACCATTCGCCGCTTCCTGAAGCCTTAGAAATCTTATTAGATGCCCAATATAGAGGGTATCAGGAGCAGATAAAGAGCTGGGAACGTCAGCATCAAGGTCATATTACCTTTATGAATCAGTGGGTACATCAAATGAAAACCCCTTTATCCGTCATTGAATTAATTACTCAGAGGGAAGATGACGAGCGGTTTGAAAGCATTGCGGAGGAGACAGATAAGCTACGCAAAGGCTTAGACATGGCTTTATATATCGCAAGGCTGGAAACGTTTGAACAGGATTTTAGCGTGGACCATGTTCATCTATTGCCGATTGTAAATAAGGTTGTTCATGACAATAAGGGCTTTTTCATCCGAAATTATGTTTATCCTGACGTAAAAATAGAATCGACATTAACAGTAGAAACGGATGCGAAATGGTTGGTCTTTATGCTAGATCAGTTGTTATCGAATGCTATTAAATATTCAGCGGGTACCCATGAAAAAGTGACGATTTCTGCTTATACACAGGGTGAGGCTGTTGTTTTGGAAGTACAGGATAGAGGAGTAGGTATTCCGACTGCTGATCTTCCTCGCGTGTTTCGCTCCTTTTTTACCGGAGAAAATGGGAGAGAGTTCAAGGAATCCACAGGAATGGGCCTTTATTTGGTCAAGGAAGTGGCGGAAAAACTGAATCATTCGGTCGAAATCCAGTCTGAAGCGGGGAAAGGAACGATTGTACAGATAATTTTTCCTTACGCTTCTCGCCGCACTTTGAATAGGTATGGCTGAAGTGAAATCTTACAAATTTGTAAGCAAAATGAAAGAGTGTTTTATATGAACCTTCTCTCTAGTTGATTACACTGGATAACAGAAGGAAAGGGAAAGGGGAGTGTGCACATGGATATCGTAAAGGCTCGTGCACTTAGCAAAGTTTATCAAGGAAAGATTTCCTATGAAGCATTATCCAATATTGATTTGACCATTAAAGAAGGAGAGTTTGTTGGAATCATGGGACCGTCGGGGAGTGGTAAAACCACCTTGCTTAACATGATTTCTACAATTGATTCGCCCACATCAGGGGAAGTATTTATTAACAATCAAAACCCTCATCTCCTTTCGCCAGATCAATTGGCGCTATTTCGAAGACGGGAATTGGGGTTTGTGTTTCAATCATTTAACCTTTTACATACGTTGACTGTTAAAGAGAACATTCTATTACCGTTAACTCTTGATGGTACTAGCTTGGATAAAATGAATGATAAAGTAACCGCTATCGCTGACAAATTAGGCATTACTCCTATTTTAAATAAACGTACGTATGAGATTTCAGGGGGACAAGCCCAGCGAACAGCGATAGCAAGAGCAATGATTCATCAACCGAAATTACTGCTTGCCGATGAACCAACAGGTAATTTGGACTCAAAGGCAGCGCGGGATGTCATGCAATTGTTATCAACCTACAACGAGTACGATCAAACTACTATGATGTTGGTGACACATGATGCTTTCGCTGCTAGCTATTGCCATCGAGTTGTTTTTATTAAAGATGGAAAGCTCTTTAATGAAGTATATCGTGGTGATAATCGTCAGGCATTCTATCAGAAAATCATGAATGTATTGTCGTTATTAGGGGGAGAGGCACATGACTTTTCAACAATACGCTCGTAATAATGTAATGCGCAACAAGCGAGCTTATGCTGCCCATTTTTTAAGCTGTGCCTTCTCCGTGATGATGTTTTTCACCTATTCCCTGATCTCTTTTCATCCTGAATTGCAAGGAGATTTAACAGGCTGGAGTGTAACAATGAATTCGCTTGGAAAAATGGCGATGAAATTGCCTCCTTATTTCATCTTCATCTTCTCTTTCTTCTTTGTTTTGTATTCTGTCAGTGCTTTTTTGCAAACACGGAAAAAAGAATTTGGCATTTTGCTTATTCATGGAATGACCAACAAGCAATTAAACAAGCTTGTATTTATGGAGAATATGATTATTGGCGTTCTTTCTATGGTATCAGGAATATTGGTTGGTCTGGTATTTGCCAAGCTTGTGTTACTGATTAGTGCAGATATGCTAGCTATTACGAAAGGATTACCATTCTATTTGCCCTATAAAGCAATCGGAATTACCCTACTGGCCTTTTTCGTGCTGTTTTTAGCTATTTCTTTCTTCACCTCCAGAACCATGAGGGTCAATAAGCTGGTGGAGCTAATGCAAGCAGGTGAGAAACCGAAGCCGGAGCCTAAGGCTTCTATTTGGTTATCGATTCTTGCTGTTGTGTTGATTGGAACAGGGTATCTTTGTGTTTTCTATTTCGCGCTGGGGACTTATCTATTTACGCTATTATTTGGCGGGGTGGTACTGGTTGTCATTGGAACGTACTTCTTTTTTACTCAGTGCAGTGTATTTATCATTCGGTTTTTACAGAAGCGGGACAGGCTATTTTTTAAAAGAACCAACATCCTGACGATGTCAGAATTGGTATACCGCATGCGAGACAATGCCAATATGTTTTTTATGGTAGCGGTAGTCTCAGCAGTAGCCTTTGTAGCTATTGGAACTTGCGCAGCTATGGGAAATCAGGAACTGGCTAAAATAAAAAATCCATATGCGTTTACCTATGTTTCTTATTCGAAAAATCCACAGGAGAAGGAGCATGTTGCTCTGATTGGAAAAGAGTTAACGAACGCAGGCTTCTCTTATCATCAGGCCTATGGTGAAATATTCTGGGCTGACAATAATTCGGTCATGTCCATCACTAATTATAACCATCTGGCACAAGCCCTTGGTTATCCAACAGAAACCTTGAACGAAGGAGAATTTTTGTGGATACCAGGGAAATTTGCCCAAGAACGGGGATTTTCAAAACAAAGCATTGAGAAACAGCTCCAGATTACAAATGGAAATGTAAAGCTGGATTTATCATTAAAAAAAGCGGTTGATCATATGGTTACGCCACAAAATTTCTACGATGATTATTATGTGGCAGTAACAGATCAGGCCTACGAACAAATTCTTGCTGGTCGGTTTGAAGCTAATGCGGATTCACACACAGATTCCCTAGAGCCACAAAAGGAAAGCGGCCAGTTAAATACTTCAGACCAAGCATCATCCCAAGATTTGCAAGAATCTGAATCAGAAACCGTGTCTCTTCCTATTAGAATCAATGTCTTTGTGGTCGATGACTGGGTAAACACTGTAGATATAGCAAATCAATTGAGTGAAGCGTTGCTAAACTATGAATCACCGTATCAGTTTTCTGCCTTAAGCTTGGAGTGGAAAGAGGCAAAGCAAGAGAATGGATTATTACTGATATCCAGCGTTATGATTGGCATTGTGTTCTTCACATTTGCTTCTAGCTTTCTATATTTCCGATTATATACGGATTTGGACAGGGAGCATGCGCAATATCAGCTAATCGGAAAGCTAGGCCTTACCGGTAAAGAATTAAGAAAAACCGTGACAAGACAGTTGCTTATTATGTTCTTCCTACCTATCGTAATAGCGATTGTACACAGTGGAGTTGCATTTACTGCCCTACAGCAATTGCTTCCATATTCGGTGGTGACTAGTTCTGTGATTGTTCTCGGATGTTTTGTGGCTGCCCAGTTTCTGTATTTCTGGCTGATTCGCTGGCGGTATCTTAAATTGCTGCACAGAGGCATAGTTTAAGATTCATCTGGGACTTTTTGTGCCAGATGATAGATTCGGCACGTCAGATAGAGGTAAAAATATAGAGGTATAAAATAGAAGTAAAAGTAAAAATAAAAGAGGCATAGGGATGAAAGATTCCTTATGCCTTTTCATATATGAATGAAATAAACTAGCTCATGAAAAAGAGCTCATGACATGCTAGGGTGGTATATCAAATCACCTAGACTTTGCCCGCTTTTCTTTCATTCTTCGAAAAAGCTCCAAGCTTTCCTTCAAGTACTCCGCCTCTTCTGCTGTTAAAGAGTCGCCACCTGTGATAAAGGCAAGTCCTGTAGCTTCTTCGCTATCATCTGAGGAGAAATGATTTTCTTCTTTAGACTGTTTGTTGAGCAAATAGTCTGTAGAGGTTTGATATATTTCAGCTAATTCCTTAAGCGAAGTAGCATCCGGCTCATAGGTATTTGATTCCCATTTTGAGACAGTGGTGTTGTCGACGCCTAGTTTGTCTGCAATCTCTTTTTGGGTCCATTTATATTCTTTTCGTTTTTCCTTTAATCGTTCTCCAAGAGTCATTCTATCACCGCCTTGTCTACCTTATGATCAATACCTAGCCTGTTTAACCCTATTATATCTATTTAGTTGAGGTATTAGCAAGTTTAGGTTGACTTTTGAGTTTTAATCAACTAATATAAAGATGAAAGTTGATTAATGCTCAAGTTTTTCGTGTATCATCCATTGTTTCCGAAGGTTCCAGAGGGGGAAGATGAGAATGCGGTCTACAGAGATGAAACTAACACTGGACATGAAACAGATAACAATTCCGGTCGGTGAGGAAGCTAGTATGGTTCTCATCGATCCTGTTCAAGGGAAGATTAAAATAGTGCCTCTGGTTCACCACGGTGAGACTGTCGTCAAATCTAGTCAAGGAAAGATAGCCAAAATAGCATTTCAAGAAAATGAATTATTTTAACAACCGCATATTAGCCTGATACCGAGATGCGGGAGGGCGCTAGATATTTCCACTATGAGTGGGAGTTTCTGGCGTCCTTTTTTGATTGGGAAAAAACGATTAAACCTGTATCGGCATTCAATCAATTGAAAAGGAGGGAAAACATGAGCAAGCACAATCCAAAACAAAGAAGTCTACATCAAGTGAGTAAAGCATCAACCAGGCAAAAAAAACCTAGAGCAATCTCTGAATATGAATGGAGACGCTTAATGGGAGATACCACAAGCATTCAATTTTTGAAAGATAGAGCGGCAAGCAGACGGTGAATTTACCACAGCCCAAGCAATTAACGAAATGAACGTATATGAAGCAATTGTAATTCTTACCGCAATGGATACATAGATGCACATGAAAAAAGTACGAAAGCACAAGGGGGATAAAAGCATGACAAAAAACATGAAAAAACTAATTACTTCCTATAAAGCAACCAAGAAACAACTAAAGAGTATGTTAGCCCAAGTAGCGAATTCGGATCAACGAGCTAGTGCTGACTGTGTACATGGAACTGATCAGGAAGCATTACGTAGTAGTCTAGCTGCAAGCATTCGCGATGTGGAGTATGCGATTCTATGGCTTGAAACAGGCAGACAGCCAGATAATCAACGTGGCATTGAGAGACGATCAAAGGAACAGCGAGAGATTTTATTAGACCCTTTTAAAATGCAGAGCTATGTGACTCCGGGAACAGGCGGATGCCGAGTCGGTGTAAGTGATGCCGAACGAGACCTAATCGATTTCTATCTTCAATTTGTCACAGAAAAAGAAAGAGAATGCTATCTGATGGTGCATGGGAGTGGCTTTACTCATGAGAAAGCTGCTGAAATGCTCTTTCTATCTCGAGGAAATGTATCCACCTTGCTGTCACGTGCCCAACAAAAAATTGAGTTTGCCAAGAATCTAACAGCTATCCTTGCGATGGCTGTTTTCTTTTTAATCAGCGGAGGTGTAAAAACCCTTCATTACGAACGTTTGTTTGCGTGGGGCAGAAGCCACCTATAAGTGTAAGGACCATTTGGCGAGGCGGTAACGGTTCAGCAAGGAGGTACACACCAGAATGATCCTGCATCCAAGATTACTAGGAGCAGTCAGAGAACAATTGGCTAACAAAAGGAAGCCGTCGGCTCACCAGCAGCTATCAACAGAGAAGCGATCAACAGAACAACAATCAACAGAACAAAAGGCTTATCAGACTAGGAAGCAGGTAAAGACGTATGAAGGGAGATCACCTCCCATATCCACAAAAAGCAATGAGCTAAAACCTTGCGAGGAGGTGCAATGAAAGATGGACAGAGATTTGTCCACACTAGTTGATTTGGTAGAGGAGGCATACCCCAATATACCGATCATCTCCCAATTAGGAGAGTGGATGAAGGGGACGTTTCAATTGCCATCCGCTTTTGTCATGACCCAAACAATAACGGAAAAGGGAAATAGCCTGACCAGCTACAAAGTGATTTGCGAAGCAACCATTATGTTGCACTATCCCTTGGAACAAGAAAAACATGTTCCGCTTTCTATAGCTGTCCTTCGAGATTTGTTACGAAAGCAACGTTATAGTTACCGTGGCAAAAACAAGCTCTTGCTTGACATTGACCCGAGCACTTTCACTGTGAATACAGAGAAAAAGGAACGGGCCGAAATTACGTTTCGCTATGAGTACCTCATGCCTGTACGAAGAGAGCAGGTAGATAAAATTACGATCTTTGATGTGAAGGAGGATGGACATGGCTAAATCAACAGGACAAACAAATGAAGGAACAGTGAAAAAAGCTCAACCGAAAAAGAACAACGAGCAAGCAGATCTACAGCCTCTCAACACTACTACTCAGGAGGCCAAGCGCACTCGTCAGGAATGGATTGAGAGTGCACCGTTGTTGCAAGCAGAGAGGTTTGAAGTAGCAGGAGCGTTACATGCATGTACGGATCAGCAGGTAATAAGTGAAGAACAAGTACGACAATACGTATCTACATTTCGAGGAGGTAAGTAAGTATGACAATCCAACGTGAACGACCAGGTGTAAACGTAGAATTAAAAGCGAAAGCGCAGGAACGAGTTCTACCTAAAAGTGGTGTGGTACTTGTACCATATCTAGCTGAATGGGGAGCTCCTGATCAAGTCATTACTATGAAGGGCTATGAAGAGCGCGTAGCAGAAACCTTTGGACAAATTGGAATTTTAGAGTTGGCCGCAGAAGGAGGCGCTACTGTAGTTGGCTATCGTATGACGAACGGTAAGGGTGTCGCGGCTACCTATTCGCAAGAAGGTTCCTTTGCCATCGAAGCACGTTATCCAGGCCTAGTTGGTAACGAACTACAAATCTCGATTAAAGATTCAACAGCAGAATTAGGGAAAAAGGAATTACAGGTCAAAGGTCCGGTAAAAACAGAGAAGTTTTCTTTTGCAAATATGGACGAGCTAGTAACCAAAGCAGAACAATCCATTTATATCAAAGTGAAAAAGCTGGGTGACAAAGCGGCAGAAGAAACAACGCTGACGTCACTGTCAGGTGGAACAAGTGGCATCACTACTCTAGCGGCAAATGACTTTACCACTTTATTTAACTCCATCGCAGGTATTGATTTCGACGCGATGTATTTGCCGTCAGCTGACGCTGGAATTCAAGCAGCAGCCAAACAATTCATGGTTGATCGCGAGCTTTTCAGCAAAAAACGTAGCACGCTAGTAATCGGTGGTATGCCAGAAAAAGATAGCAACATGAACGAGCATGTAGAGCGTTCTGTAGCCAACAATTCTCGACGTGTCGTAAACTGCGCCATTGCAGGTCAACATGTGAACGGCAAGACCTATGGAAGCCTAGAATGGGCGGCATGGCTAGCTGGTATGATTGCCGCTACACCTGCCCACATTTCTCTGAGTGCACAGCTGGTTCCGTTGAAAAAAGCGACAAAAGATTGGGGACACACCGAAATTCAAAATGCACTTAACTCTGGTACATTGATTGCAGTTCGTGACGGTGACGTGTACTTGATTGAAAGTGCCGTCAATACCTTAACGACATTAAAAGCAGTAGAGCGTGAGGATTTTGGTAAAATTCGCGTTTCGATGACGCTCGACCAAATTGTTAATGACATTACCTCTGTAGGCAAAAAGTATAAAGGTAAACTGGATAATAACGATATTGGCGGTGCGACGTTTGTTGGTGCGGTTAAAACCTACCTTGAAGTGCGTGAAGCGCAAGGAGCTATTGAACAGGGCTGGATTTTTGAAGATAAGAAAAATGGAATTGGTGACAAACGTGGTTTCCGCCTAGCAGCCAAGCCACTTGATGCTATTGAGCTTTTCGATATTGAATGGGAGGTGCTGTAAGCATGCGTCAAAGCGATATTAAATTAAAAAATTGTCAGGTATACGATGAAAATGGTGATCCAATCTACGGTACATTGGAAGGGAAAGCTGTCCTAAAAACAGAGTATGGTGACGTAAAACGTCTGCAAAAGGGCTCGGTACAAACCATTGACTCCTGGCATGTAGAGGTTACTTTAAAGGTATCATCTGTTAACGCCCTGCTCAAATATTTTTGCGTGGATCAAATTACCGAGGGCAAAACTCCTGTAATTCCACAGCTTTTGGGCGAAATGATCGATAAGGAAAACGGTAATACAGAACGAGTTCGTTTAACGGATATCTATCTAAACCCAGAAGAAATCACATTATGGGAAGCAAAGGCGGACGGAAACGATAATGCGACTTATGAAATTAAGGGTCGCAGTAACAAGAAGCCTGATTACCTTGATAAATTACCAGAATATACAGAAGAATAGGGGGACTTTCCATGGGGAAATTAGAAAAATTTTTAGCGCAAGCAAATGAAACAACACCACGTCATGAGGTAGAAGTCAGCATTGATGGTGAGGTATGGAAGGTACGTCAGCTTACCTTAATGGAAGGTCGTATTTGCGAGCGAGAGGCAGATAAAGGTGATAAATTCGACTGGTACCGCTACAATGATGCTCGCATTGTGAAGGCGACCGAACACGACTTTAATTGGAATGATCCAGAGCTAAAGAAAGCGTTCAAGGCAGGCGATAAATTTGAACTTCCCGGCAAACTGTTTGACCGCAACCCAGACGCCTATGCACTCCTTTTAGAAACGGTACGCAAAGCAAATCAGGGTCAGACGGAAGAGGAAGCGATTGAAGAAGCAAAAAACTAATTCAATCCGACGCGGAGGCTTGGCATGTAGCGAAGGCTTATCTGCATGGCAGAGGTCTCCCGGCGGAAATTGTTGAATATGAAGTGGATCGGTATAAGCAAAAATTATTTATTATCGCATGTCAGATCATTGAATTAGAGGCGGAGGAGTGATATCCTCCGCCGTTTTTTTATGAAGGAAAGATGTAGCATGAACGGAGGTGAATGCAATGAGCAACGATATGGTAGTCGAGCTCCTTTCCGTCCAGAAAGAGATGTTCAAGGTAAGGCAGGGCATGATGGCATGGAAAAGAGATTCGGTCTCGTTACAAGTAGCTTGGAGACAGATGGGACGCGATTTTTTACGAGAAGCTGATAGAATGGAACGGCGTATAAAAGAGGTACGTTCTCAATTACAGCAACTCGGAACTTCTGTCCAAGCCAAGCTTCGTGTGGAAATAGATGATCAGGCGACACAAAAGATTTCGCAAATGCGCAGTCAGTTTAGTCAACCCGTTGTGGTGAGTGGTGGAGGAGACGATGGCGGCTCCGCTAACCCCTTTGTTGATTTAAGAGGGCAGGCGATGAGGTGGTACAAAAACTCGATCCCCGAATCTCAATCTGCAGCAAAAGAACGAGGATTATTTATTGCCAGAGGAAAAACGGATGCTGAGGTCCAAGATTTAGATCGCAGTGTTGAGAAAATGCTCCAAATTAACCCGAATGTAAGCAAAACAGAGGCTATATCCATCTATAACAGAAGTGACGAGGTAAATTCAAAGGATAAGGCTGCATATGCCGAATTTGCTGCCAAATTAAGTATGTCTACAGGGTTCTCTGCTGATCAGAGCTTAAAAATGATGGCTCTATTACGCGACAGCACAGGAGTTAGTGATCCTGAGCGACTTGCGAATTCTCTTCAATATATGAGTACCAATATGAAGGATTTTAGCGACGATTTTGTATCCTCTATGATCAAATATACTTCCCAGCTAGGGATGGTAATGGATACACCAGAGAAAATGGCGATGCTGGTCGGCGAAATTGGTAACATGGGAATTGCATCAAATGACATGCCACTAGGCGCCTTAAAAGATATTGCATTAAAAATGTCTACTCAGGGCGATCTGAGTAGTGTATTACAAAAAGGTTATGAGGCGGATGGAAAAAGTCCTGAGGAAGCCAAACGCTTGGCTGACAGTGAGGCCATCCAAGTAACCCAGCTATTGCATTCAGATAATAAAAGCGATAATCAGACGGCAATGGGACGTATTTTTATGAATCTTGCTTCTATTAAAGATGATAATGTACGTCAAGAGATGCTAAATGCAGTAGGCTCAGGTTCCGGCAAGGAGCTATTACAGCATCTAGTGCCACTGCTGGAGAAAACGGGGAAAATTTCTGCTGGCGAAGTGGAAAATAAAGTAGCTAATAACGAAGTAAATAAATCCTATAAGGCTGCAATCGACCAAAATCCTTGGTTTGAATATATGAAAGCTCAAAGCGAAGCCAAAGCAGCTATGGTGGACTTAACAGCTACGGTAGCCAAGGATTTAACCCCTGTAATAAAAATGTTAACTGGTGCGTTGTCTACAGGTATTCAAATTTTTAATCAACTACCAGCGGGGATTAGATATACCTTAGAAGGATTGGGAGTATATCTTCTTGCTAAATGGGCGAAAGAAAATGACCAAGGCGATGGTGGTGGTGATGGCCCAGACAATAAGCAAGATAAATGCTGTTGCACAGATGGCAGCGATACAGGTGGGGAAAAAAGAGATAAGCGTAAGGGCTCGAAGAAAAAAAGAGGAGGAAAAAAGGGGAAAAGAAAGCTAGGCCCCTCCAAATTCGGCGGAAAAAACACTGGAGGAGCCAGCAAATCACCCAAAAATAATCCAAGTAACCCAAGCAATCAGAAAAAACCAACGAAACCAAAAACTCAACCTAAACCAGCCAAACCACTTTCTCGTAAAGCTACTCTCCCTACTACAGCTCCCAAAAAAGCTGGCAAGCCAGCTACCGGTTTTGGAAAACTAAAGGACATTGGTGGCAAAGCTTTTGAAGGGATAAAAAGCTTCGGTGGAGCCGCGTGGGACGGATTAAAGAATCTGGGCGGCAAAGGCTTTGGTGGGGTTAAATCCTTTGGAAAAGGCCTGCTGAAAAAAATTCCTTTTGTAGGAGAAGCCATGGATCTCGCTTCATTAGCTACGTCTGACAATAAACCGATGGAGCTATTAAAGCTAGGTGGAAGCGCTGGGATGAAAGCCGCAGGTACTATGATTGGTGCCACAGTTGGCTCGATCGTACCGGGATTAGGAACAGCTGTTGGCGGAGTAGTTGGTGGATTTTTAGGTTCGGTTGGCGGAGACTTCCTCATGGAAAAATTGCCTGATTGGTTTGGATGGGGAAAAGAAAAGCAAGAGACACCTCCTGCACCAGTGCCACCCGCACAGCCATCGATTCCAATTAGTGATGATGCTAGTCAGATCAAATCTATGAGAAGAAAACCACAAGATACGTTAGCTATAACACCAGCACCGCCCGTAAAGCCTGTAGCTACGAATGCGGCAGATAAGAAGGAGTCAGCTCAAAATCTATCGGTAACGGTCTCAACTATGCCCATCACGCTACATGCAGATGGTGTACTTCAGGATGTGGTAGGCATGATTCGATTATTGAAAGACCCTACCGTTACGAATGAAATAAAGCGTATCATCGAGACTGCTTTCGTCAATGCATTAGAGACAAGAGGTGGAAAAGCATGATTCGTATGCAGGGAAAATATCGGCTGACGTTTCCCGTAACCCCAGCAGAGGTGCAAGTAAAAGGCTACGGGAACGATGCAGAAACATCTACCAGCATTTCGCTTGTTACCAAAAACAGACTATCTGCTAATCGAGCGAAATCAATTTCCTTTGATTTTTGGCTTCCAGGTAATATAGAGTCGCCTTTAATTGAAGTGGAAGGCTATCAGGGACCGCGTGAATGGTTAGCAGGCTTAGATCGTATCTCAGGGAAAGAAGTTTTGCTCACGATTGACGAACTGAATTTAGCTTGGAATGTATTGATTGGACCTGTAGATGGGACGTTTAAAGGAATGAATGTGGATTATTACGGGTCGATCGAATTGCCTATTTTTATCAAAGACGAGTTTGTAGAGTGGTCAAGTAACAAAGAGCTTCTACAGCCACCAGTGATCATGGCTAAGCAACAAAAAGCTCGTGCCAACACCACAGGAAAGACAGCGAAGAAACAGCAAGCAAACCCATATTTACTAACACCAGCCCAAAATATGATTCATCAGGATAGAGAAATCCGTAGCAAACAGCTCAATCGTATCCAAAAGAAAAATGCTGAATTTAAGAGCAAAGCCTAGGAGGGAGCGGCTATGCGTGTCATTTATGGAAAAGATGCTACCCGACTGGAACTAACACCAGCCGTGACGGATATCTCCTGGTCTTCTTCCAGAGGACAGATCGCTCAGTCGTGTCAGATTCAACTGCGCAATCCCCCGGTATTAGCTGCTGCTGGCTATCTCATGATGTTTCCTCATGAGTTAAAGGAGAGCGAGCAGCTTTTTCACGGGCCCTTAGTGGAATGGAATCGGGACGAAAAGACGAAGGATGTGAGCGGGACTGCATATGAGCTTTCCTGGTATTTACAAAAAAATGATTGCTCAAGACCCTATGTAAAAGGAGATGCAGGGAAGGAGCTGGAGAAGATTATGAAGGGGGCAGGCATTTCGTTTCAATGTCCAGCCTTTGGATTTACCGTAAAAGAACGGCTCCCTTCCCAGCCGTATACTTCGTTGTTCACCGATATAGCAGAGAGAGCCTTTGAACGAACAGGACTTCGTTATTTTATCCAGCATGAACGCGATAAGCTAATCGTACTAGCAGAGGGGAACAATCCCTATGTCCCTGTGTTTCAAGCTAACATGCTGGAGGCAAGCTCTACGGGAGAAAGCCTGGAGGAAGTGTACACGGCAGTAACGGTAGAACGCTATGAAGGAGATCGGGTGGCAGGTAAAGTCACGAAGGAACATAGTGAGTTGATGAAAAAGGTAGGACGAATGCAGAAAATCATTGATGCAGGTGAGGAGAAGAACCTCACCTCTTTGGCGTCCAAACAGCTTGCTACGTTAGCTAAAATACCGCGAACACGCTCCATAACCGTTCGTCACACAAACTCACTCATTGCTAGATTGCGGGCAGGCTGGATGGTGAAAATTCAGGAGTCAAATGGTCAACAAAGTAGTTGGATCGTGACCTCCTGCAATACGCGGTGGAAAAACAGGGAGTTTGTGATGGACTTACAACTGGAATGGAGAGGATAGGGATGCAACAAGCAATTAATAGATTGTTTACCCAAGCAAGAAGTGGCATTAGTGATACCCAGATCGAATTTGGTACCCTACAAAATGATGCCCCAGTGGTCATCAAGCTAGATCAGGACCCCACGCCATTAAAAGAGGAAGAGGATGATCTAGTATTTTTCAAAAATGAGCTATTTACACAACTTCAACTGGGGGCAACCTATGCCCTGATGCGGTGTTCCACGGGGCAATATCTGGTACTGGGTGAGGTGAAATAAATGTTTCCTGCTTTAGAGAGTAATGTAGAGCTGACAGATGCTACTTCCCCGATACCCTGGACATATAAATTAGATTGGACTACGTTTCAATTTATCAAAGGAACAGATGGTCGACATGTAAAGACCAGTACTTATGCTGAGTATTTGGAAGAGATTGCGAAAAAAATTCTGCATACCAAGCGCTTCCAATATGCGATTTACAGCGATCGAATAGGGGTAGATTTTTTTGAGCATATTGGCAAGCTACCAAAGCATGTGCCCTTGGCTCTTATCAAGCGTGATGTGGAGGATGCGCTGGAAGCTCATTCAGAGATTGAACGAGCAGAGGTTTTGGACATTAAGTATAGAGACAATCGGATTGCCCTGAGGCTAGAAATTGAAGGAGTACGGGGAAAGACTAAGGTGGTGGTAGATATTTGGAAACGTTAGAGAAGCCGCAAATGCCGATTCTTCAAGAAAGCCCAGATCATATTTATCAGCGAATAGCCAATCGTGCGATTGCTTATGCAAGAGAAAATGGACAATCTCCTCCTGCTACGGAAGAAGGAGAGATTTTTTACGATTTTTGGTATCCGTTAGCAAAAGAAATTTCGGAACAACAACAATTATCTCAATATAGTCTCTTACAGGCATTTGTGGTTTGGAGTGATGGAGAGTTTCTGGATGCCCATGGATATGCAGAAGGAGTAGACCGTAAAGAGGGGGAGGAAACCGAAGCTTATCGGCAACGAATTCTCCATAAAAAGAGAACTGAGGAGGGAAGTGGACGTGCAGAGGACTATATAAGGTGGGCTTTAGAAGTGGAGGGAGTTGGTGGCGCAGTTGCCATTGAACACGAGCGTCATGATGTATCGATTGATTTATATCTGACTGACTTGCAGGGTCAGCCTGTTACATTAGAATTTGCTTCTCTCTTACAGAATCAACTGGAGCCAAAACGTATTGCAGGTCATGATTTAAAATGTTTTCCTGCTGAAATTTTCAACCTTAATGTGAGGGTAAAGCTTCAATTAGCTGATGTATCGAAGAGATCGGAGATAACTTCACTTATTACAAATCGAATTCAAGAATATATAAAAGGCAGCACTTGCATCGTTTATCATTTGCTAGGTGCACTATTTTGGGTTGATGGCGTAAAGGACTATTCAAACTATACCTTAAATGACGGAACAGAAAATCTTAGTAAACCAATAAAAGCTGTACCGTTTGTTAATTTGGTGGTTGAACTATGATTCCTATTCGATATCGCAAGCAATTACCGTCATATTGGTATGATAACGAAGTGGCTAGGCTCCACTTGGTGTCAACAGAAGAAGAGATTTTGTTTCAAAACAATAAAATAAAAGAGCTGGGAAATCAGTATCTTTTGCCTTATGCAACTTTTGGATTAGATATATGGGATTGGATATATTTTGGAGACAAACGGAACGGTACAGTAGAAGAAAGAAGAGAAGAGATACGTAAAAAGAATATAGCAAAAGCCAATTTTACATTAGATACATTGTACGTATTAGGCAGAATGGCAGGAGATCTAAAGAAAGTTACAGAGGATTTCACTAATAAGGAAATCCTATTTGAGTTCTCAGGTTATCGATCAATAAATCTGATGCAGCTAGCAGTTGATTTTGAAAAAATACGACCTGTTCATGTTCTGAAAGAGAAAATCATTGCAAGTAGTTATGGAGGGATCACCTTTACATCAGGTCCGACAAAGTTTTATGAAACACAAAAAAGGGATTGTGGTGCTTTTTTTAGCGGAGGAGAGAATGATTTATGCTAACTGACCATCTATTAGAGGGACAGGCTAATGCCTTGGAATCTGCTTTTTATTCGGCAGAGGTAGAACTGGATGATAAAATCGTTCCTGTTAGTTTATTGAAAATACGACAAAGTGTTAATAAAGTTACTTTTTTGATCCGTATCTCAGCCTCCATGACAGGAATAGTAACGAAATGTATTGTAAAAGATGTCAACGGACAGGTAGTTTGGGAAGATCGCTTGCAAATGGAGAAACCTAACCGTGAAATAACTCTTAGCATACCAATCGAACTACAATGGAAGGCAGGTGAATGATTTGGCGTATGAAAAACAGCTCCACATCAACCGTCTTGTTGATCGCCCCAACATATACAACTTTCATCAAAATGAAGACGGTACAGTTTCCATTGCCCCTGCGTGGGAACAGATTGCAGGTACGCCTGTAGATGAAATTCGATTGAACCACATTGAGGAGGGGATTTATAATGCCCACTTTTTGATTGAAAAAGCGAGTCGCCGTATTTCCCGTATTGAAGCCCATCTAGACATTGATAGCCGAGGAGTCTCAGGAGCACAGGCAAGATTTGCAGATACCTATGATGGACAAATAGACCCTGTTTTACAATTGGATGAGACGAAAACCTATGCCACAGTAGCTCTATCCTCTAGTGCTTTTGCTGTGGCTATTTCTGTTGCCTCAACAACAGGCTTCACGGTTGGACAAGAAGTTACGATTTGTGATGATGTAGCTTTTGAGAATCAGGCTATCACAGCAATTGGATCAGGGAAGATAACTCTTTCTAAGCTGGTCAACAGCTACAAAAAAGGAGCCATGATCGCACGATCAACGGTGAATCGAGATACAACTGTGCAGAAGATGAGAATCGGTGGTTGGAATACACATACGATTACGATTACGCAGGTATAAAGGAGTGGGAAAATGAAAACTGCCGGTAACGAAAAAACGATGGTGATAAAGCTTCCGGAAACGGGTGATAGTACCACGCGAACCCAAACGAAGGAAGTTACCATTCCGAATATAAAAAATATTGTTAGTGTCAAGTCAAGTACGGGTAAAGCCACCACATCCCTATCAGGATCTACGGTTACTGTTACAGCTACGAACGGAACCCGAGTGAGAGAAACAACAGAACATTCTTTACGACAGGTAGGGCCTACCACGATCACTTGGGTTGACATTTTTTATGGAACAGAAACAGAAAAGCCTACCTTACCTTTAGAACGTTTCCATACCTTGACTTCGAATGATATAAACAAAATTTATACTAACCTTGGTTGGAGAGAGATTACGGAAACTACAACTACTGGTACGCTTAATCCAGATAAAAGCCATTTTCAATTTAATGAGGTAACAAAAAAATGGAATGGTTATGGCAACTACTACGGAGGAGGTATATATGGAAAAGCATTAATAACTGAGATAACACTCTACTATGCCTATGAAGTCACCATCACTTATGTTGATAATACGAAACCTACAATTTCTGTTACAACTCAGAACAATCAATCTTTAACAGAAAGTAAAACACTCACATTACAAGGAACCACGATTGACATTGACAACGGTAATGTCGTCACAGTCAAATACCAAATCAATACAGGAACGGCAAGGGCGGCGCAATCCGGAGTATCAAACGGTAGCACGCCTCTTTCTTTTTCCAAGGTACTAACTTACCGGGGTGGAAGACTGTACGACGGCTCCATAGATGTATCAGGATTACTGGCAGAGGGAACCAATCACACGGTAACTATATGGGCAGAAGATAACCAAGGTGGTAAATCTGATGTCGTCACCCGTACTTTTACCGTTAAGCACAATAAGGCTCCCATTATTACTGTTGATACTTTCCCTGCTGTACAATCTGGTCTGATACCACCGGATTCTATTACTGTCTCAGGTACTTCATCCGATCCCGACGGAAATACCCTCACGGTAAAGGCAAAGCTCAACAGCGGTACAGAACGAACGTTACTTAATGGTGTTACAAGTGGAAATTGGTCTTATACATGTAAAGTTAGTGATCTTAAAGCTGGGGCTAACACTGTAACCATAACGGCTACAGATCAATTTGGAGCCTATACAGTAAAGACATTTAACATCAACAACACCGTAACGGAAACACCCATGAAGAAAGCTGTTGCCCGTTATAAAATCTTAGCACCGAAAGGATCAACTAGAGAAATACTTGCTTGGCTAAAGAGAGAAAAAGGCAATCTTGTTGTTGATGCTGAAGCATCTTTTGTAGATAAGGGACAGCCAGAGCAATATACAGCTATGACTAAGGAAAGTGTTGATCTTACTACTTCAATTTCAGAGGATGAGTTGCTTGGAGCTGTAACTACAGCAAAATCCGACGCTATGTTCAAGCTTACATTGAGCAGGACCAATACGAGCACAAATGAATCAGCCGTCATGCTAGTGGGGGTGATTAGCTAGTGGAATATATAAAAAGAAACCCAGACGGGACACTTGGTAACATGGTAGAAACACCTGGGCATCAATTTCTATTGCCTAGGGAATTGATATCTATTCTGGAGGTAATTGTACAGTTGGATAAGCAGAACGTATCGTCACAAGTGACAATAAAACAGCTAAATGATCGAATATTAGCTTTGGAAGATGAAGTGAATTCAATGAAAGCAGGTGAGAAACAATGGTAAAACCATACATGATCCCTGTCTATGCATACCTAGTAAAGTCAGGCGAATGGGCAATAGAACCGGTGAAAAACGCACAAAAAATTCTACCCGAAGCATACAGGCTGCCAGTGGCAGAATTCTTAGCAGATCAAGTAAATAAGAAATAGGAAGCGCCACTCATGTGTAATGAGTAGGCGTTTTTTCATGGGAGAGTCGGTTATACGGCTCTCCAATTAACAAGGTGGTGATAGAGATGTCAGAGGCAAAAAAACCGGAGATGCCCCTGTTACGCGAAACAGCAGAAGAGATTTACCAACGGATGTATAATCGGGCAAGTGAACTTGCTCAGGCCCGTGGTGAGACGCCACCTTCCCCAGAAGAAGGCGAAATTTTTTATGATTTTCACTATCCTCTCGCTTTAGAAATATCCGAGCAACAACAATTGGACGAATATCGTTTTTTGCAATGGTACTTACCCTGGGCGGATGGAGAATTTTTAGACGCCTGGGGAGTGTTTTTAGGCGTGAAGAGAAAAGTCACCGAGCCAGACGAGCTGTATCGCCAGCGCTTGTTTGCCAAGGCTGGGGAAGAGGAGGGATCAGGCGCTGAATATGATTACAAGCGCTGGGTGAAGGAAGTACCTAATGTAGGTGAGCTGTTTATCTGGGGTGAGGCGCCAAACACAGTGCATATTGCGTTAACCGACCAGAATGGGCAGCCTGCCGACGAAGCTTTAGTAAAAACAGTAACGGAGCATCTAGCACAGCCAGATAAGCATAGTTTAAACGACAAAGTAGTGGTTCAAGCTGCGAAAGCATTAGAGATAACCATCAGCGGAGACTTATTGGAGTGGGAATCTTCTGTATCTGTGGATGAAATAAAACAGCAGATACGAGCTGGCATTGTGGAATATATCAATAAGCAGAGCAAGAAGATCCTTTATTCTGAAATCTATCGCTTGTTTAAGGTAGCTGGAGTGATAGATTATCGGAATGTTTTGCTCAATCATGCTCAGGAGAATATCGACTTCACTTTTTCAACCATACCGATTGTGAAAAATGTGACGGTGAGTAGGCCATGACGATGATCCCAGAAAAATATCGGGCTATGTTACCTCCCTATTGGTATGAGAATCAGGTAGCGGTGCACCATTTTGAGGCAGGAGAAGCAGAGAGAGCGTACCAACAGACTCGGAAGCTAGATTTGGAACGGCAAACGATGATCACCACAGTTACATGGGGACTACCGTATTGGGAGTATATGTTTCAGGTTACTCCCAAGCAGGGTGATTCCTATGAGACGCGACGTGCACGTGTGATGGCAAAGTATCGGGAGCGTCTGCCCTTTACGCCAGCGCTGGCAAGTAGTATTACCAAGCTTTTTATCAAAGAACAAGCTGCTGAACAAGTATTCATAGAGGAAAATCCCGATGCTGGTTATTTCTATATCTCGGTACCTCTATGGTCGATTTTTGATGTAGCCTCTTGGGTGTATGACATTCATAAGCGAAAGCGGGTTCCGCATGTGTTTATACCACAGCTGGCGGTGTCAAATGAGATTGCGATTAGTGAAATTATCAAAATCAATCGGAGACGTTATCACAAGGTTAGCGAATTTCGAGTTGGTATGACTCCTATTAAATATCAGGATGAGGTGATTATTTGATGGATAAAGCCTATTTGGAACGGGCGGCACAAGATTTAAGTCAACGTACTTCTAGCCTCATATTAAACAACCAAACAGTCCAATTGAGAACTACCAAGCAGGATGGAAATAAGGTGGTGGTAATAACAGAGCCAGTGAGCGGGATAACGAAGGTGTCCTCTTTAAAACTGCTGGATGAAGCAGGCAATCTCATAACAGAAAGAACGGCTAATGTGGATGTATTAAGCGATCAATCGTTGGAATTCCGATTCGAATTTGAAGTGAAAGGAGTGAAATCTGATGCCCTACAATCCTAAATTAGATTGGAACTATGACGATCCTGTCATGGAAACGGATATTAACCGATGGGAAAAAGGAATAGACGATGCCCACAAGCTACTGGAACAGCACACAGTGGCTATTTCGGCTTTGCAGATTGATGTGAAGACGATAAAAGATGCGGTGTTTAACAACTTCACGGACAATGTGTTCTTTGAAAACTTCGCAACGCTTAATGACATCACGTTAACAGAAGGCTGGTATGACGAGGCTAATAAAAGGCTGGTGATTTTGTAGATGGCAACCATAAAACAACAAGTAAAACAATTCAACGAATCGACATTCAGTTCGCAAACGCAGACCTTGACCATACCAGGATTAAAAGGCGTTACATCTGTAAAAGTTAACACAGGAACCGTATCTTATACAGTAAATGGTTCGACTGTAACGTTTACTCTCTCAGGAGGTTCCTACACACGAAGGATTCAAACAGGTGGCTCCTATACACCGCCTGATAGTAAAGAGGTAACTACTACTCAGGAAAAATTTACAAGTCAGCCAGACTATTCTTTTCCAAGTAGCATTTCCTACAATAGCGGTGGTTATAGCGGAAATCTCAGTAAGGATGGAAGCCCAGATAAAGTCAATCGTTCACCTGAGTCCGCAGTGTCGATTTATCAATATACGCAAAAATATCGTGGTACAGTAACTAAACCTGGAAGTGATACGAGAACCTATGCCTATTACTATCAATATACGGTAACTATCGAGTATTCCGATAACTCTAATCCGACTATCGTACTCACGTCTCCACCCAACAACCAAACCCTAACCGAAAACGCTACACTAACCATCCAGGGCACCGCATCCGACACCGACAAAGACAACGTAGTCACAATAAAATACCGCATGAACAACGGCACCACAAGGGCGTTGCAATCCGGAGTATCCAACGGTAGCACGCCTATTCCTTTTGCCAAAACGCTAACCTTCCGAACCAAACGCCTTTATGACGGCACCACCGATCCCACAGGCTCTGACCTAGCCGAAAACACCGATCATACGCTAACCATCTGGGCAGAGGACGACCAAGGTGGCAAATCAACCGAGATTACCCGCAAGTTCCGAGTCGTCCACAACAGACCACCCGTTATCAGCGGACAAAATGTAGACCTCGGCGTATTAAGCGCTATCCCTTCCGAGAATTACACAGTCACAGAGCCAGAGGGTGACGCGTTTACCATCACGGAGAAAATCAACGGCAAAGTTATCCGCACATTCGCTGGGACTGACAGCAAGGAAAATACCGTGACCATCCCACAAGTCACATGGCTAAGTCTCTCCTTAAACGACAGTCACACTATCACTATAGAAGCAAAAGACAGCAAAGGTATGACATCTACCAGAGCATTCACTTTTCGGAGAACGGCAGAGCGACTATCGTTTCATTTGAAAAAACCATTCTCAACAGACATTGCTGCTAAACGTATTTTGGTAACTATCGATGCAACCGTTCCATCGGGAGCTGATTACAGGGTTGAAGTCTCAAATAACGCTTTCGATGAGTTACCAACATGGGAAGACGCAACGAATTTCGTCAAATTCAACCGAGGCTTTATCTTCACCAACAAGGAAAAAACAGCAGAAAAATGGGGCGTTAGCTTACGTTTTTCTTTCACCAAAGGAACAGCAGCTGAGCCTGTTATCGTAAAAGGATTCGGAGGTGCATTCGATTGATCCTAACTAAACCAAAGGCATTATCTCAGATCCAAGCTGATCGTGAGCAAAAGGAAATGTCTCCAGAGCTGGTAGTAGCCTATGAAGCTATTGCACAGCTTTTTGAAAAAATAACTACTCTTCAGGAAGCACTCGATGAATGGAAAGGAGGTGAAGAATAATGGTCAAAGAATACATGATTCCCGTCTATGGATTGCTTGTCAAAGCGAAGCGACGTTCCATCGATTCTCTCCCCAAAGATTATCAAATTCCAGTAGCTGAGTATCTATCGAAACAAAACGAGGAATAAAGGGACGCCTGCTCATGTTGAGTAAGGCGTTTTTATTTTCTCAAATCAGGAAATTCTCACCCAGTCTGGGCATCTTCGGTAATGAAGGTGCTCTTTCTTTTACACAAAATGCGTCAAGGAGGGAAAAATGGCATGGAAGAGAGCGTACTGAACGCATTGCTCCAACAAGGTCCGTTTGCTGCTCTGTTTGTCTGGCTGTTATTCTCTACCAAAAAAGAGGGGAGAGACCGCGAGACTCGATTAGTGAAACAGGCTCAGGCACGCGAGGCTAAGCTCATGGAGCACAATGAACGCATGGTGATTCAATTGGAGCGAAACACGTCAACGCTACAGCAAATTGAACGAAGCCTATCTGGTTTGGAAATGGAACTGCAAGAATTAAAAGAAAAGGTAGAATAAAAGGAGGATATGCGTATGGCGAAACCGATTTTAATGATTGATGCAGGGCACGGTGGAACTGATCCGGGCGCAATTGGGAATCAGATGCAGGAGAAGGATTTGACGCTACAAATTAGCTTGTACCAGCTACAAAGGTGCAGGGAGTTACTTCTTCCTGTTGTTATCACTCGGACGACAGATACCACACTTACCCCATCTCAGCGTACTACGCTCGTCAAACAAAGCGGGGCCACCTACTGTATTTCCAACCACATCAACTCAGGTGGTGGGGAAGGTGTGGAAGCCATTCATTCTATTTTCACTACTAATAAACTAGCAAACGCCCTTGCTCAAGCAGTAGCAGCAGAGGGACAAAAATTTCGTAGAGTATACACACGAGTAGGCGCAGATGGGCGAGACTATTATTTCATGCATCGTGAAACAGGTGCAGTAGACACGATCATTATGGAATATGGATTTATTGATCATGCTGGGGATGCCCAAAAACTAAAAGACAATTGGAAACGCTATGCAGAAGCAGTGATCAAGGCTTTTTGCGGACATATTGGTCACCCGTATTCTCCTGCTATAGAAGGGCCTAGTGATGATTTTGAATTGGCTGTGGATGCTCTCGTACAGGCAAAAATCATAACCTCTCCTGACTATTGGAAACAGAATGCCGTCCCTAATGGAATTGTGGTTGGTGATTACGCTGCCCAGCTCATTAAAAATATGGCAAACTATCTGAAAGCGGGTGCCTGAGTGAAGGAACAAGGAAATATACCGTTACTGGTTGCTGGGATAGTTGGTTCCATCAAGCTACTAGCTGATACATTAGGCTACCAAATCATTACAGATGAACAGGTGAATGCCATTGCGAACGGTGTTTCGGCCGTGGTGGCTATTATTGCCGTGTTTTTAAATAATAGACGAGAAAAACAACAATAGACTCATGCACTCTATCATATTTTTTTATCATCATCATGAATGGATTTGACCTAGTAAAGCCTTCCAGTAGAATTTTTAGCTGGAAGGCTTTTTGGGTTTCTTCGGTACTATTAGGGAATAAAGGTAGCATTTTTTTCATCACGATAATAAGCTATTCTCTCTTGAAAAACTTGCAACCAGGTTCTATCTTTTGTAAAATAAAAATAAGAACATACATTCTGATATATCTTATAACTTTCCATAAAGAGGTACATATGCAAATAAAACTAGCGCATCCGTTGATGGCCCAAGAGATCGCACAATTCTTTCATGAACATATCGCTGAAAATTCTGATTCGATTGCAAATCGTGAATACTTATGTCCAGATGGGTCCAGAGCAGCAGTCCGCAGAAACCAAGTGCTTGTGGCGCTAGAAGGAGATGTGATTGCCGGAGCTCTTCGATTTTATCCTAAAAAATCTACACAAACCATATCACTTTATCAATTTGCAGTTGCTAAAAACTATCGGAGCAAGGGATTATTGTATACCATGCTACAAAACCTTGGTGATTATCCTATCGAGGTTCTTTGTCCTATTCAGGGCAGTTTAAATACCTACTATTCTATAAAAGGATGGCAGTGTAAAGGTCAGAATAAAGGCTGTAACCTTTGGCAGTGGAGCGTAGGAGCCACATGTAGATAACGGTTCTTTAGCGCTCGATTCTTATAGGATCAAAGAGAATTTGTATCACTGTAGAGCCTTTGTATACCTGATTCCTGACTAATCAGAAAAAGAGTAAAAGTAATCTAACTTTACACAATATCCCTATACTCATATGCAGAGCTGAATGTAAGCTCTGCGTCTGTTCCCTATTCTCTTTTACTAGTATAATGTGCTAGCGACATTAGCGAGCCATTCCACCAGCCATTCCACCAGCCATTCCACAAATCGATGACGGCAATAGAAAATCATATTCATCTATCTGCCTAATCAAACAACATGAAAAACACACAAAATATTCTTGTTTCTACTCATCTTTTTTCTCATCTAATAGCTCCAGTACAATCTGCCACTTTCCAAGCTTATCCTCCATGGTCTTTATGTAACGACTAGGTGTAGGACTTGTTGAAGGTAATGTCAGATAGAGACGATCGTCTAAAAAACCACGATATTTTTTGTAGCTTTGATAAGCTTTTGTTCCATTAAATAATACAGCTTTAATAGCTGGATACTGTTCATATAAGCTGTCAAAATCATTAATCTTTTCTTGTTTGATCGCTGAGTCGAGACTGCCTTCCCGCTCGCAATTTTGTATAACATCCCAGAGGGCAATCCTTTTATCTAATAAAAACGCCAGACGCTGTTCGTAGGACTCGGAAATAGGTTCTTGGAATAGTTCATACATAATGGGCCAGAAATGATTACGTGGATTTCCATAATACTCATGTTTGCGTAATGAGACGGCACCAGGCATACTGCCAAGGACTAGGAGTGTACAGGATTTAGTAATAACGGGTGGAAAAGATTGAAGCATGAGGCAAAATCCTTTCTGTAGGGACGGATGTAAAAAATTTATTCTTCTCTTTACTAGTATCATTAGTTTAGCTTTCCGATTTAAAAAAGGAGCCATTTAACGCAATATAAGCTACCGAAATACTAATGTCAGTAGAGTTACACGAAAATAAAGTAATAATGTGGAGAGAGATTACCTCTATTGGTAGTCTTTTTTTACAATCTACAGGAAGTACGAGGAATGAGCATATAAAAGCATGTAAATAACATAAAAGAGTTTTGTTACCTTAAAAGGATAAAATTAATTTTTATACTAATAAAATCACCAATAAACAACTATTTACAAGTGAAGAAAAAATCAACATAATCAATTCTTGAGAGTTCGTGTAACTTGTCGAATTGTTTGTGGAAAATTCTGTTTTTTATTTGCATTATGAGGGAAAAACACTGTAATTGTAAAACTGTAAAATCGTAAATTTTTTGTAACGATTTACTGGTAATAGCGTCTTATAATCATGGTAGTTATTGTTGTTTGATCAGGAGGGAATGGGGCATCAGAATAGGGTAAGCCCATAACATAGAGAACCATTCCTTTTGCAGATTTTGTTGGTTTTTGGCTGTTTGTTTGTCTACATATGAGTACTGTTTTTGTCTACATATGGCGAATGAAGACGCCGAATACAACGAACGAATGAGGAAGAGATCAGAAACCAGTATGATTTGGATAGTGAAAGGGTAGTGTGCATCATGGGTATCGGGACAGGTAAGAATGTAGACAGAAGTAGAGGATGGATAGAAAAAGCGAATGACATAACGCCAAAAACAACACAGCACAACGCATCCACAACGAAGGAAAAACAGAATGGCAATGGGGGTGGACGTAATGCCTAAACCGCTTCAAGGGCATGGTCGCTACATGCCGGGACTGGATGGATTACGTGCGCTTGCCGTATTCGCTGTCATTCTTTATCACCTCAATGTCAATTGGGCACCAGGTGGTTTGTTGGGTGTTGGAGTTTTTTTCGTGCTATCTGGATACCTGATTACGGATATATTGATATCACAGTGGAAACAGAAAGGAAAAATTGATCTAAAGGATTTTTGGATTCGGCGAGCGAAGCGATTGTTGCCGGCTATGCTAGTCATGCTCATAGCAGTAGTTGTTTGGTTAGCTTTATTTGATCGCTCTCATCTACAGGCATTGCGAGGCGAAATTGTAGCAGCACTTCTTTATGTGAGCAACTGGTGGCTGGTTTTTCACGAGGTGTCTTACTTTGAAAGCTTTGGTCCAGCTTCACCTTTTGGTCATTTTTGGTCTTTAGCAGTTGAGGAGCAATTCTACCTCGTTTGGCCGTTATTGTTACTCGTGGGGCTACGAAATACACCACGTCGAGGTAAATTGCTAGGTCTTACGTTAGCTGGAGTGGTTGTATCCGCTTTCGCGATGGCCCTTTTATATGAGCCAGGCGTTGACCCCAGCCGTATTTATTACGGAACAGATACGAGGGCGTTTGGGCTATTGATTGGAGCGGCACTTGCAATGATCTGGCCTAGCTCCAAGCTCTCTGAAAAGGTCTCACTTCCCGCACGCATTACCCTTGAGGTTTTAGGGATAGCAGGACTGGCAACCATTCTTTGGATGATTTGGTATACCAATCAATATGAGGACTTTTTGTATCAAGGCGGTCTTGTATTGTTGTCGATTGCTACAGCTGTAGTCGTAGCAGTGATTGCGCATCCGGCGAGTAGCTTTGGCAAGCTAATGGGAGCTAAGCCACTGCGTTGGATCGGCGTTCGTTCGTATGGAATGTATTTATGGCACTACCCGATTATTGTCCTGAGCACACCCACCATACATACTAATGGAACGGACATTCCTAAGGCCATATTTCAGATTGGAGCAACCATTGCGCTTGCCGCTTTATCCTTGCGCTTGGTTGAGGAACCGATTCGTCGTGGTTCATTTGTGAAACCTGCCAAATATCGCCGAATGCAAGATGGACACTGGAGATTTGTCATGTTTGGACGCTGGGTTGTTTCTATGGTTGCTATTTTGGCTTTTAGCTCCACTTGCATTGCGATAGCAGGATGGGGAGAGAATGTGACCGCCAGCGCTATTCCAACAGCTAGTACGATAAACACTGAGACGAAGCATCTAGCTGAACAACCAAATGTTGAGGAAGCGAATCTGTTTATACCGAAAAAAGAAGACACGACTTCAGCAGACACGCCTGAGCAAGCGGATGAAAAAACAGCAGAAGCAGACAAAACAACATCAACATCAACACAAAAAAATAATTCTTCACAGCAGGAGAAGGTAAAACGAGAAACGAGCGAAAAAAATAGCGCTACGCAATCTACTGCTGATACAGAGCAAAATCCAACAAAGACGGAGCAAAAACCACCTAATACCACAACAAATGGCGACGAAGCTGAGCAAACAACAGGCTCTGAGGAAAACGAAAGTGGCTCGTCAGCTCCAGAAACTGACAAAGATGATTCTACTGCTCATCAATCGAAGGAAAACGATTCAAAAATAGAGAAATCTTCTAAGACAGATACAGAAGAGAAGAAGGCGCCTTCTACTAGAGCAGGAAGAGGAATCACAGTGTTTGGAGATTCCATTATGCTAGATGTTTCTCCACACCTGCAAAAGCTACTTCCAGGGATTACCGTTGATGCAAAAATCGGTAGACAATTGCACCAGACCCCTGAGCTAGTAGCCCAATATAAAAAGAGAGGGAAGCTTGGAAGTCGGGTTGTTCTTGAGCTTGGTACAAATGGAGCATTTACCAAGAAGCAATTGGAGGGCTTATTGAAATCGCTTGGAGATGTGAAGCAGATCATTCTCATTAACACTCGTGTTCCACGTCCGTGGGAAGGCGTAGTAAACACTACACTAGCAGAGGTAGCGAACAGTCATCCCAATACACTACTCGTAGATTGGTACACAGCCAGCGCAGGGAAGGATTCTTACTTCTCTCCAGATGGCGTTCACCTGGAGCCAGAGGGAGCGAAGGCATTTGCTGCCTTACTATCTGATGTACTCAAGTAAATGATAAAACAATAAAGCCTCTTTTACTGAACGGGAATTAAACTATTGTTGCCTGTACATGAAAGGAGGCTTTTTTGTACGATCAGGAAAAATTCTAGCTATCAGTAGCGTCTACGCCTTTTGAAAAAGAATGGCGTACATATTCTTCTTTCAACAAAGAGATCCTGCCTGCCCTTCCTTCTGTGATGGAAGCACTTATTGTGGCTGGAATGCTTATTTTTCATACTTGTAAACAGGAAAAAAGGGTTATGATTCCTAATAAGTATTGTGACTACCACTTTTATCTTTGGGCAAAGGGGGGGCGAAGCAGTGGAGACGATCTATAGTCAGCTACATAAGCTGGGATTTTCCCAATATGAGAGCAAGGCCTACGTTAGTTTGATTCAGCAAGCGCCGGCCACTGGATACGAAGTGAGCAAACGTTCAGGGGTTCCGCGTTCCATGATTTATGAGGTACTAGGAAAATTGATCGACAGAGGAGCCGCTTATTTGGTACCGACTGATCCAGTTAAATATGCGCCTGTTCCTGCTAAGCAGATGCTGGAACGTCTGAGAAATAATATGGAGGAAACCATCCATTATCTGGAGCATTCACTAGAGACATTGGAAAAAGATCCTGCTATTGATGTGATTATGCATCTGAGTGGATATGATCATGTGATACAAGAGCTGTCAGATACGATTCATCAGGCGAAGAGTGAGCTGTGGCTATCCATTTGGGAGCCACAAGTAAGCGAATTATATGAGCAAATCCAACAGGCAGTCAGTCGTGATATTTCGGTATTTTCGATAGTGTTTGGTGCTGAGGGAGTAAGTCTTGGCTACACCTTTCCCCACAACTATATGTCACCAGAAGTTGTGCAAGAGAGAATGGGAGGGCAATTAACGATAGCAGCAAGAGATGGGGAAGAAGTTATTATTGCCAACTTTAATGAACGTGGTGTCCCCTGGGCTATTAAAACAAGAAACCCAGCACTTGTGCTCGTAGCTACCGAGTATGTAAGACACGACATCATGATTGAAGAAGTTACGCGAGAATACGGGGCTGATAAGGTAGAGCGGCTTTGGCGTAATCGGCCTGATCTATCTCATGTAGTAACAGGCTATAAAGGAGGAGGGACCCTATGAAACCGGGAGATACGTTAACATGGACAAGAACCTTTACGGAGGAAGAAACACTCCATTTTGCAGAGATTACGGGTGACAAAGGTAGACATCATATGGAGCGTGACGAACAAGGTAGGCTTATGGTACATGGTTTATTAACAGCAAGTATTGGAACAAAAATAGGTGGTGATCTCCACTACATTGCTAGGGAGTTTAACAACGAGTTTCTGCGTCCGGTGTTTACGGGGGATACAATCACCTGTGAGATAACAATCAATGAAATTACTCCTATGGAGGGCTTTGATAAAGTAGCGTTATCGTTTGTATATTACAATCAAGTAGGGAAAGAAGTACTAATCGGAACCAGTCACGGCATTATTCGAAAGGAAGCAGAATGAGGACAAAATAAAAAAGCAGGCACGATTGAGAAGGAAGCTACTCACGTGTCTGCTTGAGTTATTATTGGAGTGGGGCCTCAACAGCTATATATATTTCAACAATAGCGTCATTAGGATTGCTAGCTCGCTCATCGTAGTGTTCAAAATCACCAGTGAATGTGCGACGAAGATCACTATTCATGGACCACGTCCAAATGAATTGCCAAGCCTCTATGACAACCTCAGACAAAGGACCGCGTCGGGAAGTAAAGACAGCGTACTGAGCGGCAGGTAATGTGACTGTAGTGATGTTTGAGCAAGTCATCGCCGATTTTTCTGCCATTCTGTGCCCAATTAAACTAGTGTATTCCCCCATTGCTCCATTCTCGTAATCTGCATAGACACCATAGATGTCCTTGGATAGACTATCCGAAGACAGTTGCTCAGCTATATTTTCAGCGAAATACCGATCCCACAACCCACTGATCACACCACTTCCAGCCAGCTCACGAGCGTTGGTTGTACGGGCAGAGATTCCAGAAATCGTGAGTTCTTCAAGATGAACGAGTCGAGGTTTTTCAAGGTGTTGCTGGGAGCCTGTTGCATTATTTTCCTGTGCCCAACGTTTTAACTGAGGGAATAGTCCTGTTAACATTGTACGGGCCTGTTGCTCACTCATTTCATCTCCTACCATGTGGGGAATACATATTTCTATCATTTGCTCCATTGTACAGTCTGGTGCAGTAAACGCTCCCTTATCATAGCAGTATGAGCAATATTCCTGTGATTTGCTGTTGTCTTGCTCTGTACCTAACACTTCTTCATGAAGAGGCATGCTACAACTTTGGCAAAAGGTAGTTGTCATTTCTATCACTCCTTCTTGGTTTACTAACAGTATAAGAGGTGGAACCTGACAACTATCTGTCAGGTTTCGATCAATCGTTTTATACATATTTTTCAACGATGGCTGTTGCTAATTTTTTTATTTTAACTTTAATAGACTCAGGCTCTATTACTTCTACAGAAGGTCCAAAACTAAGAATAAATCCATAGAGCCAATTATCCTCAGGAAAAGAGGCGGATACTGTTACATACCCCCCAGCTTGATCACATAATTCTTCTACACCAAAGTACTCTTCAGCTAAATGACGAGAATCTGGGGCAAAACGTAAGACAAGGTGCACCATTTGAGTAGGATCATTCCATTTCTGTACCCATGGAAGCTCGTCTACTTCAATATTTCGTCTGGTAAATGTTGTATCAAGCACGTTGAGCCTCTTCATGCGATATAGTTTAAACAGGCGAAAATCGAGCTTGTTTTTGCAAAAACCGTACAAGTACCAGGAACGACCCTTTACGAGAAGAATATGAGGCTCGACATTTCGGTCACTCTGTTTCCCCTGTGCATTCGAATAGGTGAAGCTTACTAAATGACTAGCTTCAATTGCCTGTCTAATGATTAGAATGGATTCTTCCAATCTTTCGTTTTGTCCCCAAGGTGAAAGATCAACGAGAAATTGCTGCGTTTTCCAAAGAAATTGTTCTTTTTGAGAATGTGGAATAATACTAGTAATCTTTTCTACTAAAAACTGATGACTCTCACTTTTGTCCATGGTCGAGAGGCTCTGTAGCGAGGTGACGATCGTGGCTAGCTCGTTATTAGTCAGCAATTGACGATCTAGCCGATATCCTTGAGCTAGACCAATACCTCCATTCGCTCCCTGATAGGTAACGATAGGAATACCGGCTTGATTAATCGTTTCAATATCGCGGTAAATGGTTCGAATAGACACCTCAAATTGCTCAGCCAAATCCTTCGCTTGTACGAGATTACGGTTTAGCAAGATAATAATGATAGAAAGTAAGCGGTCTATTTTCATCTGGATGTATGTGCTCCATTTCTACAAAAAATGATGGGTGAAAAAAATCCATGTTTACTGTATGAGGAAGGTTAGACTGTTTGGTAATCAACTGATTTCTTAAAATACAGTTCGGTATGAAAGAATAGCTATCCTTGTGGCTTTTTTTTATATTTGTCTCAGATAAGCTTACCATATTACCACATGAAGCAAAAAAAGCACGCTCAAAGCTTACGAGTAAGGGTGAACGTGCTTTTTCGGATATGATAGCAGTTATCTAGTTTTCCATAGTAATAGAGCCGATGACTAGGCTTGTCTTTGTAAATCTGCCAGACGTACTTCTTCGGCTATTGCTCTTTTTTCTTCCTCTGATAATACAAGGCTTACTAATGGGAAAATATAATGATCCTCTTTTTCAATATGCTTTTTCAAAAGGTAAGCTAAGAAGTTCATTTTTTGCATTAACAATTCACTGCATTCCTTCGCTTGCTCTTGCTCAAACAGCTCCTTCGCATCGTTATAATGCTTACGAATGACCACATGGTCTTGTACTAATTTTGCGATGGGACCTACTTCTGTTTCAACGATGTGGTTCTGTAGCTTGCCTAAAATGAATGTTTCCTCATACAGAAAATGATGCTCCAATTCTTCTTTTATCTCTTGTAAAGCCAGGCGATATACTTTTAAATCGTAACCTTCTCGTACCTTATCCATCAAGTTTTCCAGCATGGCATGTTCAGCGACAAACGAGTGTAGGTGTGGGTCGATGATCGTAATCAATTTGTTGTATTTTTCCTGATCGGATGTAGTCCAATCTGTCATGTCCAACTGTGGTTTGTATACAGGAGTATTCATAAGCGTATCAACTCATCTTTCGTTCTGATTTCTTACAATAGTAAATCTATCGAAACAAATGAACAAACGGTGTGATTCAGATCACGTATTTTTCAAAAAATTCGAGAAGATAACGATTCAAGGTGCCAAGCCAGTAGAAATAGTAGCGGAACTAGACTGTTTTACTTTTCCGTAAGTAATCTGTTTCTTGCGCAATTAGTGCTAGTTTTTTATTATTTGCAGAAAATTTGTTACAATAGTAATGTGTAACGTGCGGATTTGTATGTGAGCAAGATTTTAATCTATGAAATGGAGACGAAACCATATGAATAACGAGTACATAGTAGGGTGGGGGACGCTTGCCCTCATTAATGCTGGACTTGCACAAGGGAAAAATCGATCGGGGCTTGCATGGTTTGTCTTGTCATTGTTAGGAGGTCCTATTGCTACGTTCATTCTAGTTATTTTACCTAAGGAGTAAGGCGTACATCACTTTATGAAAGCAAAGGAGACTACTCACATGGAAATCAAAATAGCAACGGAAGAGGATCTGAAGTTTTTATATGAAAAGACACCGCAGGCCCTGCTGGAAGGCACCTTGGGTCACATCGATGTGGATTTCGAAAAAATCGAGGAGCCAATTCATAAATTGCTGGAAAAAGGAGCTTGGTATCTAGTAGGTAAGCAGAACGAGCAAATCGTAGGTTGGGTGTTAGCTGGTAGTATCATCGAGCAATTCACTGACACAGAGCTCGGTTATATTTTTGAGCTATATGTCATGCCTGAGTCCCGTGGAAAGGGATATGCTACACCACTGATGGAAGCAGCTATTCAGAGGCTAAAAGAACAAGGATATCCCGAAATCAGACTAAATGTCTATGTAGCTAATCAAGCGAAGGCGTTATATGAAAAGCTTGGGTTTCGGGAACGCAATGTTATTATGAGCTTGATGTAAACAGCAAAAAGTATCAAAATTTTTTATTTCCTCCTCGTTATAATGACATTACATCACATGTTACTTTCAAGGAGGAAATCTTATGCAAACCAGACAAGGCTATTTCACGTACCTAGAAGGCACAAATAAAGAAGTTGGCGAGCAACAAGCCGAAATACTACGCCACATCCCCTACTTATATCAGGTTTATTTTTTAGAGGAGGAGGAGGCGATTTCAGATCAGCGCCTGTGGACTCAGCAACAGATGCTTCAACAGTATTCTCCAGGTATTTGGGAAGAGCTTGAAGCCTTTTGCAGCCAAGCTAAGATGCCGATGAATCGTTTGCGCTATCTACATGAAAGCTGCATTGTGTCTGGATGTACTCACTCTGTTGTACTTCCGGCTAAGATGCGGGATGGTCATCTGTACGTATTGCGAAATTACGAATTTACCCCTGACTTAGACGACATGAGACTATGCTCAACTAACATAGGGGGAACATATGTACATACAGGCTTTAGCGGCTTATCATTTGGACGAATGGAAGGCATGAACGATCAGGGTCTATGCATCACGATGTCAGCTTGCGGTCAACCGGTAGGGATTCATCCAAGCTTGCGTTCTCCAAAAGGGGAGGGTCTACAATTCTGGACAGCGATTCGAACCGTACTGGAACAATGTCGCAATGTGGACGAAGCCTTACAACGACTGCGCGAGATGCCCATTGTGTCAAATGTGAACCTATTAGTAGCAGATCCAAATGAAAATGCGGCATTAGTGGAAATCATGGATGGTGACATTGCGATTAGGAAAATAGGAAAGGAGAGAGACACTCCTTACCTGGTTGCAACCAACCATGTATTATTTTCTGAATTGGAACATACTTCTACACATAGCATGCATAACTCGCTCATTCGTCAACAGCTTCTAGAAAGCGTGCTTCAAGAAGAGGCGCTGGTAGAGAAGGCAGATTTACTTGCTCTAATGAACAGTGAATATCCAAAGGGCTTAAGCACGCATTATTATCAGGAGTATTTTGGGACGCTACGCTCTATGCTCTTTGATGTAACGGCAAAAACGATTGAAGTCTGTTATGGTTCCCCTCTCCACAACAATTGGCATACGTTGTCTGTGGGAGGGAAGCTAGCCTTTCCAACCATTGAGGTAGCCCTTCCTCAAGGGATTGTTCCCGCTCATTTTTGGTAGAAAAAACAGTGTGATAAAGAGAGGAGAACCAGGCTTGGCATCCTATGACAAAGAAATTGAAGTGGCGATTGACTACATGGAACAGCACCTAGATAAGCCCTTACAAGCAGATGAGGTAGCCCGCCTGGTGAACTTCTCCTACTATCACTTTCATCGAATTTTTTACGAATGCACAGGCGAGACAATCGGTGATTATATTCGGAAGCGAAGACTTACAGAGGCAGCCGTTTGTCTCTTACAAACAGAGCGATCTATTTTAGAAATTTCACTAGACTACCAGTTTGATTCCCAAGCTTCGTTTAGTCGTTCATTTAAGAAGCAGTTTGGTGTGTCACCGTATTTTTTCCGTAAACAAAGATTGCAACCAATCTCCTTACAAAAGATGCCACTTGTTGATAAACGCTTGGAGCATCGCTTGCAGCAGATTAGCCTGCAACCCGGCTTTCAACGAATTAAGACAGAACGATTGGTTATTGGCGTTAAAGAGATCAATAATCTGCATGAAAATCAGTTTAAACAAATCTGGCAACGGTATTTCCAACGAGAAAGGGAGATAGCGAATAAGCAGACGATTTATAATCCTGAGGTGAGATACGGAATCTGTACCGCGGAAGTGCCGCTTTCACTCAATCATTTGACAGAGTTGACTACCTTTTATGGTGTAGCGGCTATTGAAGTAAAGGAGATTGTAGAAGTTCCAGAAGGCATGGTCGCTCATACAATTCAGCCTGGTGAATATGCTGTTTTTCGTCATCAAGGACCAGGCAGTGAACTTAGAAGCACCTACGACTATATCTGGGGGACATGGTTTCCTAGTGTAGACTTTGAGCTTGATGCACGAGATAATTTTGAGGTATATGGGGCCGAATTCACGCACATAGAAGACGAAGATTCTATTATTTTGCTATATATCCCCGTTAGAAATAGATGAATTCCCTCATACAATAAAGCGAAATGAAATGATGTTACATCGCAGGTAGGGTAGTTGCTTGCGATTTTTTGTATTGGGAAAATACTGTCTTAGAGATGATAGTATGACCGATCGTTCTACTATCTTTACATAAAATGAAAATCAATGCGTTTTAGTAAAATACAAGCATAATTCACAAGTCCTATCCATACTTTGGTAGTAATCATTACAAATCATCCGGTGGTGAGTGACATTGTTTTCAAAAGGACAGGAAATACCCTTTAAAAAGTCAGAATAAACAGTCTGTTCGATATCAATGCAGGAAACAGAAGCAGGCTAGCAAGCTGATTTGGATAGAGAAAAATGGTGAACCTGTTTTGGGAATTAAATAGGAAGTCCAAAAGGAACAGGATAATGTGGTGAAAGGAGAAGATGGCATGCACAAAATAAGGCAAACCATAGTGGGAAGAGGCGAAATCTGGATAAAGATATTTCTATTGGTCGCGTTATTAATCTCACTTGTAGCCTGTTCTTCCCAAGCAGGTACAGATGATTCGGCTAAACGAAGCGAATCACAAACAAAGCAAGGCTCCCAACAACAACTGGTGATTTACACGGGACGTGACAAGAGCGTTGTAGACGATTTTATTCCCAAATTTGAAAGCGCTCATCCTGAGATAAAAGTGGATGTCTTAACAATTGGAGCGCAGGAAATTCTAGAGCGAATCCGAGGAGAAAAAACGAATCCACAAGCCGATTTTTGGTGGGGAGGTACACAATCGAGCTTGCTGACTGCCGCTGAGGAAGATTTGCTAGAAAGCTACAAACCACCCTTCGGTGATCATATTCCAGCCTTGTATAAAGACCCACAGGATCGTTGGTATGGAGAAATGCTATTGCCCGAAGTCATTATGTACAATCCCGAGATGTTACCAAAAGCAGAAGCGCCAAAGGATTGGGACAATTTACTTGATCCAAAATATAAGGACAAGATTATAATTCGTGGCGTTTTGAAATCAGGTACAATGCGCACAATCTATTCGGCGATGATGTATCGGCAGGGTGTAACAACTCCGGAAAAGGGCTATGAATGGCTGGCAAAATTAGATGCAAATACAAAGGAATATGCGCAAGATCCTACCAGTTTATATTTGAAGCTAGCTCGTCAAGAGGGGGCAATATCTTTATGGAATTTACAAGATATCATGATTCAAAAGGAAACAAAAAAGCAGCCGTTTGATTACATGTATCCAGTCAGCGGTGCACCAATTCTAGTAGATGGCGTGGCAATCGTAAAGGGTGCCAAAAACATAGCTGCCGCTAAGAAATTTTATGACTTCTTATTTGATGAAAAGATCCGAATTGAAATGGCGGAAAAGTACTATCAAATTCCCACACTCTCCACGATCAGTAAAGAAAACCTAC
This sequence comes from Brevibacillus laterosporus DSM 25, assembly GCF_002706795.1. Taxonomy (NCBI): domain Bacteria; kingdom Bacillati; phylum Bacillota; class Bacilli; order Caryophanales; family Paenibacillaceae; genus Brevibacillus; species Brevibacillus laterosporus. Next base: position 733,846 of record NZ_CP017705.1, on the reverse strand, counting down.
CTTCCTGGCTACAGGATGTTGAGTTAAAACCATTGGAGATTGATTGGCAGGTCATAGGGAATAAGGAAAAAGAATGGATGCAATATTGGGATGAAAATATCAAGGGAAAAGGAAAGAAATAGTCACTAACAGCAGTCCGGAAATGTGAGCCATCCTTTGTTTTGCATGCTGCATAAAAAGAGAGGAGGAAGAGAGTTGAGTGGAGTCACGTTAGAGCATGTAACAAAAGCATTTGGCAAAGCAAAAGGAGTCCAAAACGTCCACATTGAGATTAGACAAGGTGAGTTTTTCACATTTCTTGGACCAAGTGGATGCGGAAAAACCACTACCTTACGTATGATCGCTGGTTTTTATTATCCTACTAAGGGGCGTATTTTATTTGCTAATGCTGATATGACATACGTTCCGCCACATAAGCGAAATACAGGTATGGTGTTTCAAAATTATGCCCTTTTCCCCCACATGACGGTGTTTGAAAATATAGCCTTTGGTTTACAGGTACGCAAGCTTACCAAAAAGCAAATCAAAGAAAAAGTAGAGCGAGCTCAGAGGCTCGTACATTTGGACGGATATGGAAACAGGCGAATTGATCAATTATCTGGAGGACAACAACAGCGTGTGGCTCTAGCAAGAGCCTTAGTTATTGAACCATCGATCTTATTATTAGATGAACCCCTATCCAACTTGGATGCCAAATTGCGAGAGGAGACACGCATAGAGATTAAACGGCTGCAAGTGGAGTTTGGTATCACTACAATCTATGTGACCCATGATCAAGCCGAAGCAATGTCGATGTCCGATCGCATCATGGTGATGAAAAATGGTGAAGTGCAACAGATTGGTACACCAGAAGATATTTATAATCGACCGTCTAATCGGTTTGTTGCTTCTTTTATTGGAGAAACAAATCTATGGGAAGGGGAGGTTGTGCAGATAGATGGGGATGAAGCAACTGTGCAGGTAGAACCTGATTTATTTGTGACAGGGTATTGTGATCATTCATCAAATAGAGAGAGTGTAAAAAAGGGTACCAAGGTATCTATTTCCATCCGACCAGAGGCTATACAGGTCGTAAGTGATCAGCAAAGCATCCAGGGTGACGATAATGACCAACGACAAGTCTACGGAACGAATCAGATGAATGGCCAAATTAGCATCTCTGAATTTACAGGGGCCAGCGTGACGTATGTTTGTAAAGTAGGCGACAAACAACAGTTGAAAGTATTGTTTATTCATGCGGGCAGTCAAATCAAACAGCGAGGAGAAATGATTTCCTTCTTCATTCCGAAAGCCAGCGTTTATTTTATTACTAATAAAGAGCCTTACTAATGTACTCAGCCAATGAATTCGTGCCAGCATAAGGGCTCCTAGAGCCAGCGGTTTAGCTTTTCACCTAGTTTTCTTTACGGATAGGGGAGGTACTAGATGAATACTCGACCAAAATCATTGCGAAATGAACCGGTACCACAAGCTACTAAACAACGCCACTTCATGCTTTTGTCCTCCAACTCTTTTGTCTATGTTCTAGTTGCTCCTTTATTTCTAATCTTACTTGCCTATGTTGTTTATCCGTTAGGGAAGACCTTTTTCCAAAGTATGAATATAGACAAACAGTTCACGCTTGCTAATTATGCTCGTTTTTTTAGTTTGGAGCATACGGCAAATCTGGAAGCTCTTTGGACCAGCTTATACATCTCGGTACTTAGTGTGATTACCTGTGGAATCGTAGGGATAAGCTTGGCATTTCTATTAGAACGCTATGACTTTCCAGGGCGTAAAATCTTGTCTGTACTAGCCATGGTTCCGATGGCATTACCCCCTCTGATTGGGGTGCTTTCCTTTACTTTTTTATATGGAGAGAGCGGCATTATTCCCCGAGGCTTACAAGAATTATTTCAGCTTCAGCAGGTACCTTTTTCGTTAAAAGGCATGTGGGGTGTACTGATTGTCCATACTTTTACCATGTATACGTATTTTTACATGACGGTCTCAGCCGCAATAAAAGGGCTAGATCCTTCACTTGAAGAAGCCGCAGCCAATCTTGGTGCCAATCGGGTCATCGTCTGGAAGCGCGTCATTTTGCCTATGCTGACACCAGCTATTGTGGCGTCGTCTTTGCTGGTATTTATGATTGCAATGGCCTCCTATACAGCTCCGCTTATCTTTGGGATTGATCGCACGATGACAATGCAAATCTATTTATCTCGCACGAACGGCAATCTCGATATGGCAGCAACACAATCTACTATATTATCGATCGTTTCAATTTTGTTTTTGCTATTGATGCGCTGGTATCAGGGTGTACGCAATTATCAGAATCAGAGCAAAGGCATTAGTATACATCGGACAGAGGTAAAAAGTACAGCCGGTCTGTATACAGCAATGGTACTCTCTACGATTGGTGTTGTTATTCTGCTGCTACCAATTCTTGTGCTTGTGCTTCTATCCTTCTCAGTAGATGCTACCTGGACAGTACAGGTTTTACCGCCAGCTTATACGTTCTCTCATTATCTCGATTTGTTTACGGACAGTAAAACATGGAGGCCAATTTTTACTAGCTTTGAGATGAGTTTCATTGCCACCCTTGGTAATGCCATCTTTGGAGTAGCAGCAGCTTATGCTATGATCCGACTGAAATTTAGAGGGAAAACCTTACTTGATGTCCTGATTATGCTTCCGTGGGCATTGCCTGGCACCGTTGTGGGTGTTAACTTACTCGCTGCTTTCAGCCAGCCGCATCCATTTGGTTTTAATCAGGTTTTGGTGGGAACGATCTGGATTTTGCCCTTGGCTTATTTTGTACGTCATCTACCGTTAGTCTTTCGTTCCACCTCAGCTACGTTGATGCAGACGGACCATTCAGTAGAGGAAGCGGCACGTAATCTTGGGGCTTCCTGGTGGTACAGCTTCCGACGTGTCATATTTCCCATGGCGTTACGTGGAATTTTAGCAGGGACATTATTGGCATTTGTGCAGGGAATCGGGGAATTTGTAGCTTCTATCCTGCTGTTCACTACAAGCTCCACACCAATTTCCGTAGAGATATTCCAGCGCATGTATTCTTTTGAATTCGGTACAGCTTGCGCATATGGTGTTTTGCAGATTGTGTTGATTATCATTGTTCTGTTCCTTTCCAAAAAATGGACGAAAGATCAAGCTAGCTCAGCCGTTTAGGGCTAAGGAGGAGGGGGAGAAGCAATAATAGCCAATAGGAACTAGTTTGATTACATGGCGAACCCGCATAGGATTCCAAGAAAAAGCATCAAGTATCATTACAGGTTTTTTCAAAAAAGAATGACCTCAAATAAGGGGGGAAAATCCATTGAGAACAGGAATTTTATATCTCCGTCCGTTTTTTACATGGTTTGCAGGATTCACCAGCATAGCTCTTATTGCTTCACTAGTAACCTTACCCCCTTCACAGACCGTTCATGCCGATCGAGGTGTTGTTGATTTATGGAAAGCGATTCTACCGTTGACTACGGTGGCAAGCGCGATGAATACCGGTGCTCATCCAGACGACGAGCACAGCGCTACGCTTGCGTATCTTAGTTTAGGCAAAGGAATAGAGACAACGAGCCTGATCGCCAATCGTGGAGAAGGTGGGCAAAATGAGATCGGTGGTGAACTAGGTAATTCGCTAGGCATTATTCGGACGCGGGAATTACAAGAAGCATCCAAAATTACTAACGTAAATCTAATCAATCTCAGTGAACAAATGAATGATCAGATTTATGATTTTGGCTTTTCTAAAAGTCCTGATGAAACATTAGAAAAATGGGGTGAACAGAATACCTATGAACGTTTGATTCGTCATATCCGTCAAGTTCGCCCCGATGTAGTGATCCCTGCTTTTCTCAATGAAGAGTCTACTCACGGCCATCATCGTGCAATGAATGTGATTACGGTGAGAGCTTTTGAAGATGCCGCTAACCCGGCTGTATTTCCTGAACAAGTAAAAGCAGGATTATCACCCTGGCAGGTTAAAAAGCTATATCTACCAGCAGGTGTTAAGGATTATACAGTTCGGGTTCCTATAGGTGATTACGACCAAATATATGGAGCCTCTTACAAGCAGTTGGGGGAAGAATCACGTTTTATGCACAAAAGTCAGGGGATGGGACGTCACTATGAAGAAGGACCGGACTTCGTTTACTACAAGCTAGCCAAATCAGTTGGGCCGATAAAGCAGAAGGAAGGAGATTTGTTTGAGGGAATTTCCACTACGTTTGAGGATTGGTCAAAAGAGATTGCTCAACAGAAGCTAGGAGGTCGGTTATCCCAAAAAATCCATCAGCTACAAAGCGATGCAGAACATATTCTCAGGTCATATCCTGACTTTTTGAAAGTGGCTACGGGAATACATCAAATGAAAAAGGATGTAACAGATACGATCAAGGAGGCTAAATCAACTGATCTAGATGCAAGAAGCATGGGGGATGTGCTTCATCGATTACAGATAAAAGAACGCCAATTAAATAAAGCGAGTGCAGAGGCATTGTCGTTGGTGGGCAAAGTAAAAACTGCCAGCAATGAGCTGATTCCTGGGCAAACGACTAAAGTGACGGTAACAGCATATAATGGCAGTCAGGTCGCCATTAAAAATGTAAGGATATCGCTAAAGACACCAGAAGGATGGAAGGTGAACGCGACTGGACCTACGACGTTTGGACAGGTGGGCTACAATCAGACCATATCAGTAACTTATGACGTACATATTCCAAAACATGCAGTCAAATTTCATCCGTTCCGCTTACCGATCTTCTCTAGTGATATTACCTATAGTGCTTTTGGAGAGGATGCGACATTACATGCTGTACCGCAAGCTACGGTGGGGATCTTGCCACCATTTTCTCTATCGCTTAGCCCGGATGCTACTGTGTTAAACACCCTCCAGCAAAATCAATCAATTCCAGTCAATGTTACGGTGAAAAACAATACGACAGGTGCTTGTGAACCAACCATCTCGCTTGTGTTACCAGCCGGCTGGATTGCGAAGCCAGCGTCGAGTAAACTCATCTTTGCTAATAAAGGGGAAACCAAAAGCGTTTCATTTCAGGTAACCCCGTCCCAAAGAGTAAAAAACGGTACGTACGAGGTCACAGCAAAAGCCAGCGCAAAAGGCTTACAGAGTCAAGAAAACGTGCAAGTCATCACATATCCACACATTGGCACCACCTATTACATCCATCCTGCTACACTTGCCATTCAAGCTTTTGATCTGCAACTGACAAAAAATATAAAGGTAGGATATATTTCTAGTGGTTTTGATCAAATCGATCAGTATCTGCGGCAATTAGGTATAAACGTGGTCAATTTGGATGCAAAAGCAGTAGAATCAGGCGATTTAGAGCAATATGACACAATTGTGCTTGGGATACGCGCTTACGGGTTCCGCCCAGAGCTGATCCCAAGTAATAAGCGTCTACTTCAATACGTAGAGAATGGTGGTAATCTTGTCGTTTTGTATCATAAACCCGAGGATAAATGGACACCTGATCTGGCTCCTTATCCCATTACAATTGGGCAACCGCTTATAAAGTGGCGTGTTACGGATGAAAATTCCAAAGTGACGATGCTACAACCAGAACACCCTTTATTTACAACTCCCAACAGAATTACTGTACAGGACTGGAATCATTGGGTTCAGGATCGCTCTGCCTACAATCCATCTGCTTGTGGCAAAGAGTATATCGAGTTAATAAGCAATGGAGATGCCAAAGAGAAGGAGTTCACAGGTACCTATCTTACTGCGAAATATGGCAAAGGAACCTACACGTACAGCTCCTTGGTCTGGTATCGTCAAATACCTAGTTTAGTGCCAGGTGCAATTCGCATGTTTGTTAATATGATCAGTTTGAAGCAATAAAGCAGTCTATTTATTTACATCCGTGAGGGGTCTCAATCTAAAGGAGACCCACGGATGTGGAATACAAGACCCACTAAAATAGACAAGGAGGTATCAAACATGAATTTTCAAGCTCAACAAGCGAAAATGTACGCTAAGGAAGGAACCAGCTTCCCAGGGAAAACCTATGCTAAGGTAGTTCTAGAACCAGCCTTTGAAGAAGCCAAAGTCCATCTGTTAGCCCCCATGATGGCCATCAATAAGGCTCACGTAATCATGCTAAAAGAACAGGGCTTACTTTCTATGGAGGAAGCGAGACGAATCGCGTATGCATTACAGAAGCTAGATGTAGACACCCTACGTCAGTCTAGTTACACAGGTGAATATGAGGACCTATTTTTTCAGGTGGAAAGCCAGTTGCTAGAGCTGGCAGGTGACATCGCTGGCAATTTACATATTGCTCGTAGCCGCAATGACATGGGAATTTGCATTTATCGGATGGTGCTAAGGGAGAAGCTACTGGCAACGTATTCATCTGGAATGCTTTTGCATAAACATTTGTTACTAGTTGCACAGGAGAATATTGATACCATCATGGTTGGTTATACTCATACCCAACAGGCACAACCAACCACTTTGGCTCACTATGTAATGGCGATGGCAGATTCCCTGGAACGCGACCTACGTCGATTACGTTCTGCTTACGAAAATTGTAATCGAAGTCCAATGGGAGCGGCTGCCCTGACCACTTCTGGCTTTGCGATTAGTCGCGTTCAAATGAAAGAATTATTAGGTTTTGATGAAATGGTGGAAAATTCTTACGATGCCATTAGTGGAGCAGATTATCTTGGTGAGGCGATGCTGGCAGTTCAATTAGCGGCGATCAATCTTGGCCGATCGGTACAGGATTTCCTGTTGTGGTGCACACAAGAGTTTAGTGCTGTGAGAGTGGCCGATCCATATGTGCAAGTCAGCTCCATTATGCCGCAAAAGCGCAATCCCGTTTCATTGGAGCATATGCGTGCCTTATTATCCAGTTGTGTAGGTACAACCAATACTGTGCTTTCGATGATGCATAACACCCCGTTTGGTGATATTGTTGATACAGAAGATGACATGCAACCGTACGTATGGAAAAGTTTGTCCATTTTGGATAACATGTATCATTTATTGATGGCTGTGATTACAACGATGCAAATCAATAAAGAGTTTCTCTTGGCACGTGTTAAGGGAAGCTTTGCCACAGTGACCGAACTAGCGGATACATTAGTCCGTACGGATAAGCTGTCTTTTAGAACCGCGCATCATATTGTCAGCTATGTAGTGCAGCAGGCGATCAAACAAGGAATGACAGCTGATCAAGTAACCCTTCATATGGTAAATGAAGCAGCTCAACAAGTGATTAAAAGAGAAGTACTACTAACTGAGGCAGAGCTTGCTGAAGCGCTTGATCCTGTACATTTTGTTACCATTCGTTCTTTACCGGGTGGTCCTAGCCCTAGAGAAATGATACGTATGATTGAAGCTCGAAAAACAACACAGAAGCTGATGCAAGACTGGTGGCAGACAGCAACATTGCGTTGTCAAACCGCCTTGTCGCAATTGGATTATACCCTGTCAACATGGAGTGAAAACACATGAATCAATGGCATATTCCTCTTCTAGCAGTAGACGGAGGAGGCACAAAAAGCTTGGCGATGCTACTTACCTACAACCAGCAGGTACTGGGAACGGGAAGGGCTGGATCATGTAACTATCATGGAAAAGGTGTAGAGCCAGCTACATATGAGTTAAAAATGGCAATTCGAAGAGCAATGAATGAAGCCATGCCTCCACAGTTACAAGATCACTCTCAAACAAACGCTTCTCTACACGTAGACTGCGCCGTTTTTGGCTTAGCTGGTCTGGATACTTCCTACGATCGAGCTATCCTATTGAAGCTAGTGAACCAAGTGCTTTTTGGTCTGAACATTCAAATAAAGCAACTGGTAGTTGAAAATGATTGCGTTGCTGCCCTTATAGGTGCCACAGGTGGTAAGCCTGGTATATTGGCCATTGCTGGTACAGGGTCCATTGTTTGCGGTATTGGTACGGATGGGAAGAGAGGCAGAGTAGGGGGCTGGGGGCATCTAGTAGGTGATGAAGGAAGTGGTTATTGGATCGGTAATCAAGCGTTAACCGCTATATTTCGAGCATCAGATGGTCGCTCGGATACTACATTGCTAACAGATGGAATCCTTGCTTATTTGCAAATGGATGATGTAGAACAGCTTTTTCACTGGGTCTATAATGAGAGGACATATTCGGTGGACAGAGTGGGTGAACTCTCCCGCCTTGTAAGTATAGCAGCGCAACAAGGGGACCAGACGGCACATAAGATTTTGGAAAAAGCCGCAGATGAGTTGTTTACAGGTATAAAAACAGTCATGGATCAGCTTGATCTACAAGAACAAGCTTGTCCTATTATTTTACAAGGAGGCGTGCTGAAGCATGAGCCAATTGTGAGACAAAAGCTTATTCAATTGATTAGTAAGCATGCTCCAAAAGCAATCGTGGATGATAACGAGCAAGAACCCATTAAAGGCGTAATTGCTATGGGGTTTTCTGCCATGAGGAATCACTAAGATTCTACTGTCATTCAAATGAAATAAGGGTAGAAAAGGAAGGAAGTAGCATGGGTTATTTTATCGGAAATTCGAAAAAAAGACGCCTCCTGTTTCTTTTTCCACATCCTGATGATGAATCGTTTGCCTGCGCAGGAACCATGGCGAAATATAGTGAATTAGGGCATCATATTTATTTGGTGACAGCTACATCAGGAGATAAAGGGAAGTGCGGACCGTATTCGATCACCTGCCAAAAAGAACTAGCTGTCTGGCGTGAGCACGAATTAACCAATGCCATCCGCTGTTTGGGAGTATCCGATTTGTTTTTATATCGCTATCCAGATGGCGGGCTTGCGCAGATGGACCAAAACGTGTTGGCAGAGCGCGTACTTCAGACGTTACTTTCTATGAAACCGGAGATCATCATCACCTTTCCACCAGATGGAGTTACAGGGCATCCTGATCATATTGCGCTTTCTCTTGCGGTAGAAAACGCGGTAAAACGCTTTGAAGCACAAGCATCCCCACAAGACTATCCCGATTTGTATTATGTCTTTATTCCACATTATTATGATCATTGTACAGAGTGTGCTCCACAAGCAGCTTTCCCTATTACCGCGAAGGTTGATATTTCAAAATATAAAAATCAAAAAGGCAAAGCATTGCAGGAATACAAGAGTCAGGAATACTCAGTTAATAAAGCATTTCCTGGGGTGCTACAGGGTGATTTTTCTGTAATAGACCCTTATGAATATTACACACTTATACGTTCACAGGGACGAAATGAGTTTGCCAATCGATCAATCAAGCATATAAATACAGTAGAGGCGTTTACGAAAGGTGAGCATGATCCCAAGCTCCAGGTCGCCAGTGTACCGACCATTTGTTTTTTTAAGAATTGGGATGAGTAAGCTAGCACTATGCTACCTATTGTAATCATGGGATGATATACAAAACGATTCGTGTGTTTATATGTTTCTCTGTTTGTATTTATGTTTTGAAAGTTACCTTTTTTCTGAATAAACCTTGCCGCCCTCTCCTTGCTCATGTAAGGTAATACAATGGAAACATGAACTCCCCATACCCCAGACAGATAAAGGAAGTGAGACAGCATGAAACGTACTCTGGTAATGAGCGATATTCACGGAGAATTAGATAAAATGGAGCAATTGCTGGCGAAAGCTAATTACCATGCAGATAAGGATCAACTCATCCTGTTGGGTGATTACGTAGATCGTGGGCCCAATGCCAAGGGAGTCATTGCTAAAGTAAAGGAACTAACTCAAGCAGGAGCTATTGCCCTAAAAGGAAATCATGAGGATATGATGATTAAAGCCTTAACCATCGCCAATGAATTCTGGATGGGCAGGTGGATGCGTAATCATGCACCTACAACATTACGTCCCTACGGTTTTGAATTGCCATTAACAGAAGAAGAAGCCTTACAACAGGTGATCAGACCAGGAATAGGCTCAAATGAGCCACCCAAAATATTGCCAAAGAAAGAGGCACCTGGGGTTAAACTGGAATTACCCGAGCAGTTAATAGAGGATATTCGTTTCCTAGAACAATTGCCACTCTATTATGAGACAGAGGAATACATCTTTATCCATGCAGGAGTGAGTCCAAACAAATCATTGGAGGAAATGGACGAGCAAGAAATGATCTGGATACGTGAAGAATTTCATAATGGATATGCGGGAGAAAAGACGGTGGTTTTTGGTCATACATCTACGAACTATTTGCATCCAGATGGTAGTACGGATGTTTATTTTGGAAAAAATAAGATTATTGGAATTGATGGAGGCTGTGTGTACGGCGGTAAATTACACTGTCTGGAATTGCCAAGTCGCAAGGTATATACGATCTAATCTTCATCATGATAAGAGGGAGGGGCTGTTTTCCTAAATGGGAAAGCAGCCTTTTCTTTATGAAATCACCCCGAAAATCAACATCTGCAAATACATGCAAAAGGTAATTTTTTGAAAATGAATGACTAGGCCTCATAGGTCATCCGTCTTTTGTAGACACTGCTCTATGAAAGGAAAAAAATTGAAAATGACGAATATGTATCCAGAGAATGTAATAGAAGTAAGTTTGATAGCATAGTGGAGGTGTCGACTAAGTGGAGGAACGAAAGCAACACCTGCTTGAGCGGCAAAGGGAAAATCGAAAAAAGCTCATAGAGCATTTCCCTAGCTTGATGCATCAAGGATTTCTGGTAAGGGACGAATGGTTAAAACTGTTTGGGGAGGATACCTTACACGATGATGGATACGGGTTGATTTGGCCAAACAAGAAGACTGCTTTACAGGAGGGATCTCAGAAGCCAGCTTTTTTGTCCACTCCCATGCTGAATGTACCACGCTCTAAAAATGCTAGCAAAACAGAAAATCTGTATATAGAAGGCGATAATTTAGATGGATTACGACTTCTATGCAACACATATACAGGTAAAATCCAATGCATCTACATAGACCCGCCGTATAATACAGGTAAAAACTTCATTTATAAAGATAATTACCACAGGAAAACGAAGAGCAATATCATCGCCCATAAACACTCTTCTAGGTTTGATCAACAATGGCGAGAAAATATGCATAACGATTGGCTTACGATGATGTACCCCCGCTTGGCGATTGCACGTCAACTATTAACAGAAGACGGGGTCATTCTCATTAGTATTGATTCAAAAGAATTTGCAAATCTGCGCCTTATCTGTGATGAGCTTTATGGTGAGCAAAATTATCTCGGTGAGTTTGTTTGGAGTGGAGGGAGAAAAAATGACGCTAAGTTTATATCCATCTCACATGAATTTATATTGGTATATGGAAAAAATGTAAGCTATCTTCAACAACACCGAAAGGTCTGGCGCGAGAAAAAAGCGGGGTTGGCGGAAATTTATAAGCAAGGGAAGCAGCTCACTAAAAAGTATAAAGGACGATTTCGAGACGCGAGTCTTGAATTAAAAAAATGGTTCAGGGCATTACCAGACGATCATCCCTCGAAGCAACACAGCCATTATTCCGCAATTGACGCTAACGGTGTTTACTTTCCAGGAGACATCTCTTGGCCAGGCGGAGGGGGGCCTGTCTATGATATATTGCATCCAATTACAAAAAAAACAGTTAAGGTTCCATCGAGAGGATGGGCTTATACTGAAAAACGTATGAACGAATTCTTACAGGAAGATTTGATACATTTTGGTATAGATGAAACAACGATCCCCTGTATAAAGCGTTATTTACATCACACAGAGTATCAGGTTCCGTATAGCGTGTTTTATCATGATGGCAGAAGGGCGATGAAACGCCTGCGACAGCTAATGGGTGGTCAGCTTTTTCCCTTTCCTAAAGACGAACGATTAATGAAAAAGGTGTTGGAGATTGTAACGCATAAAGAATCCATTGTCTTGGATTTTTTTGCAGGCTCATCCACTACGGCCCATGCTGTGATGCAGCTTAATGCAGAGGATAATGGAAAGCGTAAATTTATCATGATTCAACTGCCAGAAGCTATACCGGTCACTTCCACAGCCTACCAACACGGCTACCGAACCATCTGTGAGCTAGGTCAGGAGCGTATTAGACGTGCAGGAGAACAGATTTTACAGGAAACAGGGAGCCAGCAGACTGATTATGGATTTCACGTCATTACTCTTAACGGTGTTGATACAGATACAGTAGCCGATTAAGGCATTCTTGTTTGCCTTGTGGATGGTAATCACCATAACAAATAAGGCTGTGCAAATAACTTTGTTCCGCTTGCGTAAACTCACCTAACTGCTGATAATATTGACCTAATAAACGATAAAAATGGCCATAGCTTCTTTTTTCTAAATAGGTCTCGGGTTGGATGTTCCAAGGGGCTTTATCTTCAAGCAAAGAGGAAATATTCGATATGTGACCATAGTCTAAGTATATTTCGATGAGCTGATTGACTACTACTAGACTGGTTTTACGACTAGCAAGCGTTAGACATTTTTTTAACTGCCGAATAGCAGTTGCCTTGTTGCCTATTCGATACTCCAGTAATGCTCTCATTAGTCTATAATGCTCAGAGGAGGAGGTACGGGAGATTTGGCTATAGCACATAAAAGCCTCTTTCGCCCCCTGGAAATCTTCCAATGCATACGATGAGTAAAATAAGGTGCTGTACGCATATATCGAGTGAGCAGGCTTACGTTGAGCAATCTGCAATAGCTCCTTACTATACAAGATGGATTCATCATAACGGCATAACAGATAGGCATGCATACTAATATGTTGATATAGCTGAATTTGTTGCTCAACAGGTAGGAGAGCTGCATAAAATAACACATTTTTTCCTAGGTAAAAGGCGGATTCGAAGTCCGCTTCTTTTTGTTGTGCCATCAAATATAACTGGAGAAAAAGCTGGGCCAAATGCTGGAGCAAGCCGTGATCTCTCGCATACTGAGCCATAAGATCGTATAGAGTTTGTTTCAATACAATGTCTTTTACTTGTTGCGTTTGTTCATATAGCTTTCTAAGCAGACGATCGGTCTCTTCCTGAGGAGACTTTAAATAACTTAGTGCAACTTTACGAACGAGCTGCAAATTACCTATGAAGAGGGCATCCTCCAACAGTTCCTCTAAAATTTCAAGCCGTGGTTCCACCAATAAATAGGCCTCAATAATTTCTGTATAGGGAATGTTGAGATGTTCGACGAGGGGTTTCAATGTTTTTAATTCTGGCCGCCTAGTATCAGCATTTTCAATTTTTGAGATAACTCCCTTACTGATCCCAGTCATGTGGGCAAGCTGTGTGATTGAAAGGTTGGCTTGTTGCCGATAATTGCGAATGATTTCGCCGATAGTGACGTAATACATACTATCTTGAAATAAAGTACTCATGAGTCGACCCCTTCTTTCCTCACAGATTTTTACCAAAAAGTAGCCCAAACAAGGTATACAATCCTTAAATTTGTTTATAACAAGGCTAAGAAAGTAGATAGAGGAGGTGTGAAATCGTTGAGTGGATTTTGGATAAAACTTGTGATAACTCCTTTTTTATTTCTGCTACTAGATAATGTATATGGTGGCATTTATTATCCTTATTGGTGGGAACCTGTGGTAGCAGGTGTGGTGGTAGCACTTCTTGGTCAGTTAATGGAATTAATGTTTTTGCAACCTGGTACATTATGGTTAACGACTCTTCTTGATATGATCATGTGTCTGGTTGTCGTCTTCTTTACTAAATTTATCTTTAGTGGAACTAAAATGGGTATGGACGGTATTTTCTTTTACGCTGTCTTTTTTGGGATAACCGAGTATTTTTTGCATCTTTGGCTTATTCGCAGTGGTCGAGTGGAGAAAGTATAAGCTAGAAAGCCGGAGCTTATTATTCTGTAGCGATCTTGTGCTATCGTGCCAAGATCGCTTTTTTTATAGGGTGAATATACAGGAATATACGTTCTCTTCGGTCATAAAAGAAAGGCCTGACAAGCATCAGGCAATAACAAGGTATGGTTACGAACCAAATGCCACTAATAAAGTTCCAACGGCAATTAGTCCAATGCCGATACCACCAATTAAGCTAACTCGTTCGCCGAGAAATACAAAGGCTAAGCCAACAGCCAACACGACGCTTAATTTATCAATGGGACCAACTTGTGCGACCTTCCCGTACTTTAAGGCCACAAAATAAAACAACCACGATAATGCTCCAGCTACACCGCTTAGTACGATAAAGGAAAGAGCTTTTTTGTTGGCAATAACTTCGCCAATGGCATTCCATTTTCCTTCAAAAAGAACCACACCAAGTAAAAATAAGGCCATAATAACAGCTCGAATAGCAGTTGCTGTATTTGCATCCACTTGATTTAAACCAATTTTGCCAAAAATAGATACCAATGCTGCCATTACGGCAGATAACAATGCAAAAATCAACCAAGCCTGCATAGAAAGAACCACCTTTGATGTATAAAATGAGAATTACTTATGTATAGCACTTAGGTTGTTTGACGTTCAAATGTCTGAAGCATGTGCCCTAAAAGGTGAATAAATTCTGTTTTTGTACAATAATAGCATTGATCAAGCCAAAATGGGTGAAGATTGTGCCAAGATGTTGGCTCCGACACATGACGAAAACGCCCAAATAGCTGACGTGGGTAGGTTGCATGTGTAAATGATATTTCATATTGATCATTTACATAGATGGTGTGTTCGTCGGTTGATTCACGTAAGAATCCGCGAGATATCAATGATTTATCCGCAATGTCAAGTAAGAGATCACGAGGTGAAAATACCTCCAGATTATGATCGATTTGCTGGAAGAAAGTGGGGCCATATTCCACAAATAGATGAACCACTTCATATAAAAACTCCACCAGCTCTTGTTCGTCTGCATAGCTTCTCCACTGAGCAACACCGTGTGTACGACCCCATTTCCCTTCAGACCAGGTCCAAAGATCAATACTGCCATAGTTCGCATGTTGTAAAAGAACAGTGAACTTCCGTTGTCGTTTGTGAAACGTTAGGAGCAAACCAGTATTCGTTGTAGCAGGAGTTGCACGATAAAAAGCAAACTGTTCGAGGACTTCCCCTCCTTTTTTTCCACCCTCTTGGTTTGGAGTAGGTACCGCTTCAGACAGAACAAATCCAGCTTTGAATAACTGTTCCTGCAAGCAAGCCTTGATCATTTTTTTTACTCGAACAGGTGAGCGCCGACACTTGTTTACAAGGATACGATGCTGTTGCAGAAATTGAGATGTTTGTCTGGATAGATATGCGAAGGACCAGCCTTCCACATCGGCTATATCAAAGGCTTGAAGAAATAGTGCTCTAGCTTCTTCATGTGCCTTCTCCTCTGATTCATTTTGTAGCGTGTAGTTCATAAACCTCTCAAAGCTTGACGGGGATGTTACCCAATCAGACAAGGTGGATAGTGTACCTTCCAATTGAAGATCAGAAGCGACATCATTATACTGAATGAACCAGGAGACCAAAGCTTCACCGTTTAAATAGCAGGAAAATCCCCAAGCCTGATTGGGCAGACTAGCTACATACATGCTTAGCTGTCCAGTAATCTCCGAGATGTAGGCAGCGAATTCGTCACCTCCATCTTCTTCATCTGATAACATGACTGCTGTCCAGCTCTCATTTATCGGATAGAGGTAGGATTTGATGTTATTTTGCTTTAGAATCGTTTGCACATGTTCTTTATCTATCTGATAAAGCAATGTGGCATAAGTAGTGTAACCCATGCCGTCATTCCCTCCTGTCATTTTACACTAGTTCTCTATTGGAAATCGTACCATATGAAATCAAGTGGCTTCCAGCTAGTAGCCCCTTTCAGGCAATTGGCCCTTTTATCGCTTTTGCTTGTGTTCTAATTTCGGATTGCGTTACACTACAAAATGATAGAACATCAATGATGATGTAAGTCGAGTCATTACACATTTGTGGATGCTTTACAGAGGGAAAGGAGATTGTCATGACAAGATATCAAGTAGCAGAACGCAAAATAGACGATTACATAACATATGTCCTGACTGATGCAGAATATCCAGCGGAAGCTCATCTAGTGCCGGGGCTCGGAAATAATTTATTTCGTTTTACAGTGAATAACCAAGAAGTATTTGTATCACCTGAAAAAATATCCATGATTAAAGATGCTTCTGCACGATTCGGGAATCCGATTCTGTTTCCGCCCAATAAAATTAGACACGGAAGCTTTTCCTTTAACGGGAAAAAATATCAACTAGGCTTAAATAAAGGCGAGCACCATTCTCACGGAGAATTACGCGTACGTGCTTGGAACGTTATAGATCGCGGTGCAAAAGCTGATCGTGGAGCATTCGTCGTATCCGAATTTGATTTTGCGGATCATCCAGATTTATTGGAAGCATTTCAGGCACGTTTGGTGTTCCGATTTACTTATGTTTTACAAGATGGCGTACTGCGTTTGGAAGGGGAAGTGAGGAACGAGAGCGAAGTAGCTGCTCCGTTTATGTTAGGATTCCATCCCTATTTCAACGTGAAGCAAGGTCACGAACAACAAACAGTGATGCAGGTTGACTCAAAGCTAGAGTGGCCGGTAAACGAGGAAGGATTCGTAGATGGTGCTCCCACCCCAACTGACCTGTGCCAGCAATTAACGAAGGGGCTTCTCTATCCTGACATGCCAAAAGGTCGCGATCATGCCTTTGTCACAGTAAAGGATGGAACCACCAGCTGCCAACTGATTGACCAACAAGCTAATCATAAAATCGTTTATGAATTTGGCGATCAATTCCCATTCATGTTAGTCTTCCAACCAAGCTGGAATACAAGTGTGTCTCTTGAGCCATATACGGCTGTCACAGATGCTTTTAACTTAGATGTAGCAGAACAGACGGGTGCTCGTGGTCTAGGGCCAGCGGAACAATTCGTCTTTACACATTCTTTCCGTGTAGAGAAACTGTAAGTATTTCTTGTGATATTTGGAAGTTTGTCAAATTACATTTACTTGGTACATGTAGGCGAGGAATGCGATATAGATGTATTCCTCGCTTTTATCTAAAAGGGCAAGGTACAGAACAAAAAGGGGGAAGGGAAATGCCTCAATTATTATTACGTGGGATTTCTACCGAACAGGCATGCAACATGAGCGAGTCTTTGCTTCGTGAGTTAGCAGAGATTTGTGATTGTGGAACAGACAATTTCATCATGGAGTGCATACCAACTATCTCTATCTTTGAAGGAAAGAGAGTGGAAAGATATCCCTTTATCCACGTGTATTGGTTCGAACGTGGAACAGAGGTAAGGGATCGCTTTGCGGAATGCGTATCTAGACATGTTTTGGCGCAGGGGATATCGGAAGTGGAGATTGCGTTTAGTACTTTTGAGACCAATAGCTATTATGTGAATGGCAAACGATGTTTTGATTAAGTGATATAGTCAAAAGCCTGCGGAACATGATATCCCTCAGGCTTTTGATTTTTAGAGCAATATTATGTAACGAACTATTTCTGTAGCATTCGAATCAAAAATCCATTCTGCTCACCCATATTCATAAGATCAGCCCCAAAATACCCAATGATCATTGCTAACCCTGTCCATGCGACAAGACTAATACCAATCCACAGCAACATTTTTTGACGGGTTGCCCCAAAGGACATTCCCATTATTGCAGTAAGATGACTTCCGACTAGAGCAGGTCCTAAAATGGATAGCCCAGGTAATCCATACTTCTTAAAGAGCTGTTTTGCACGTTGCTGACGTTTGCTAGGTTCTTTGTCACCACGCTTTTTCTGCAACCACATTTGAACTTTTTCCATTAGTAAGATAAGTAGAAAAACTGTAATTGCGTTCCCCACCAGCGCTACTAAGGAAACCAAAATGGGATTCAGTCCAGCAAAAATCCCAATCGGAATCATGGCAATAAGCTCAAACATGGGAGTAGCGGCAAATAGGAAAATAATGAAATAGGGCCAAAGTAGATTCATAGTTGATAGTTCCTCCTGATCTTGGTGATCATCTAATGTTGAATGTTGTTTGAATTACCGCGAATATCGATACAGCCTCTTTTTTATGGAAGACGTCGCTGGGCCAGTGCGAGTACAACCTACATAGAACACAAAAATACATTAAGACTGAACAAAATAGGAAACACGGGAGAGCGCATGAAACGTGGTACATGAGAGTTATCCTTCCACTGTCAATTGAAATAGATCTTCTACTGACACCTGAAAGACATGTGCCATTTTTAGAGCCAGTGCTACTGAAGGAGCGTAGTCACCTTTTTCGATCAGACCAATCGTTTGACGGGTCACGCCTATGGCAGTAGCCAAATCCTGCTGAGACCATTTCAGACGAGCCCGGTGCTCCCGTACTCTGTTTTCTAACATTCAGAAAATCCTTTCTGTTTCAAATCTTATGTTTAATGTAAATAATCCTTTGCATTATGTCAACAATCAGTTGCATATTGTTATGTTTTCTTGTCATAAAACGTAAGATATCCACCTGGAGGGGAAACAGGCTTGAATAGGTTTGAGGCTTACTATGTTTTATAATGAAAGCTTCCACTTTGATACGGTATGTCTTTAGACCGTGAAGGATTGTTTTCCATGTTTGGATGCTAGGATTGGAATAAATTTGGAAGATAGAAGTTTTTCTTTTGCTGAAAAATAAAGCTAAAAACCTTAATATTTACAACGTTCTTACCGATATAAAGAAATGGGTATGTTTTTCTTTGAGGAGAAACACACAGCAAAACTAGAGGAGGGGAACGAATGACCAGAAGGATATTGCACGCACTGTTAGCGTTAGTCATGATGCTGACCGTGATTCCGTTTTATCCGATGGGCGTAGGTGCAGCTAGTAGCGGGAATAACTTTATATTTGAAAATCTCCCTGAGATCGTTAATTACAAGTATCTATCTCTTGAGGGAACATTAAATCAGGTTTCTCCCATTGGCGTTAGTTACACGGTAACACCGAAAAACGGAACAGAGGGTCCACAAAAGACGACGGGAGTTATCGTTTCAGATGACGGTAGACGGATTCGTGTTGCAAACATTGAATTGTTCCCAGGTGAAAATACAATTACGTTTCGTGGGAAGAATGGTGCTTCCGAGATAACTTCTTCGATTAAAGTGACCTATATTGATACGCCACTTTTGTATAACCTACAGTTCAAATCGGGTTCACAAAAACTACCTTTGAACGAACAAAATGCAACGGTTGTAACAAAGCGTTTTACAACTAGTAACGACATTTTTACAATTGAGGGGAATGCTCCTAACGTTACAAAGGTAATCGTGGAAAGCGACGGAGACTCACGTTCAGCATTTGTAAATGAATCAGCAGATAACTACTTTATTATCAGTCAGTTGAAATTAAAAAAAGGAAAGAACGTCCTTACATTCAAATTGACCAATAAAGATCAGGTTATTGAATCAAAACGAGAAGTCATTTATTTTGATGGATCAGCTACTTTTTTTGATACAAAAGTATCCGTACCTGATTCAACAGGTAAAGTAAATGATTATGATTTAAAAGATTTTCCAATGATCTTGTCTCAAGGTACACCACAGCCTGCTGACTTTACCTTCACAGGTGATTTGATGATACCTGTGGACAGTAGCTTTACTCCGGCTGCGAGTACAGTAGAAATTATGAAGGTTCGCTTCTTTGAAGGCAGCCTATCTGGTACTGCAAAGGCGAATATCACGTTCAAGGATGCAGAGTTAACCAAGCAGCCAGACGGGGCTGAGTATCATCATTACCGCTATACCTTTAAAGGTAATCAGTTACTTGAAGGAAATCCACCTGATGATCCAGCAGCACCAAAGCCAGGAGCACCAGCAGTATTCCCATTTGAGATTGGCAAGCGCTACACAGTGGCGATGGATGGATTTAATCCAGTGCAGTCAAATAAAGAGGCTTCTAGCGTATACGATACAAACAGCGATTTTGGCTATACCATCAAGGATGACAGCAAGTTCCAAATTACAGGTGCAGAGTATATCCAATCGGACAAAATACCGACCGGAAATGACGAAGGTAATAAATTTGATGCGAATACTACCATCAATAAATTGCCATTCTCAATTGCTCTATTAACTAAAAATCTAGGTGCTGTTAATAAAATCACCGTTCATGCGATTGGACAAGGCGGTGGTAAAGTTCCAGTTACTGTTAGTCCCGCTACGGGAACAATTCGCGGTGAGCGTCTCTGGTTCACAATTAGAGAATTGCCAGTTAATGGGACACAAACGCTAGAGATTGAGGTTGAAGGCACAACTGGTAATGATAGTTATTCCATTCAAGTGACATCAGCTTCTGGACCTGTTCAAGAATTTTCCAAGATTAAAGACGGTCAGGTTTTTGATTATGATCCAACGATTACTGGTTACGAAGACAAGCTGGTTTCTAGTATGAAAGAATTTGAGGGTACCGTTAGCAATGTAGAGCTTGATGCAGCTAGCTATACAAACGGTACGATCAAGCTGACTTTGAATAACAGCGATATTCCTTTAGAACCAAAAGGTGACAACTATCACTTTAAAATGAAATCTGGTACAAAGGTTAGCTTTATTGAAGGTCAAAATACCTTGGTCTTCAAGTACAAAAAAGGCAATGTCCTGTACGAAAAAACGTACAAAATTACACTGCTATCCAATAACTATCCTGAAATTCCAAAAGGCGGTACGGAAGGTATCTACCCTTATGCAACAGAGAAGCCTTCTAAAGACAATCGCTTTACTGGAAAAGACGGAGTGTATACAACTAAAGAAAAGAAAATGAATATCTTTGGTACTTTTGATTTTATTGATCTGCCAGATTCAACTGCCGGTATCGAAGCCAGACTTAATGATATGGAGAAAGATATTGAAGCTGGTAATGAACCAAAATATGTACTTGAAATCAAGTCTTCTGATGATAAGTATGACAAAAAATGGATTTTAGGAAAGAACAAATTATTAATTGATGGAAAAGACACTTGGGGAAGCAAAGAAGTCGACAATTTGGAAGTTAAGTATTTGAAGGACAAAAAATACTTTACGTTCATTCTATCGAATATTGAATTACCTAAGGATGGCACAAAACTAGTTTATACCTTTACTGTCTACAATAACGGGGTAAATGGTACTTCCAAATCAACTGCTCGCTTAGAAGTTCGTGCGCCAGGCTTAATGTATGACATTGTTCGACCTATCCTGCCACGTCAAGCAACCTTGAATCAAAACTTTGTTGAAGTAGTAATTGATGCACCAGGAGCGGATAGTATTACATTTGGCAAAAATAATGTTGCGACAAAAGTGGACTATGACAGCGATATGGACGGAAAAATTGATTACCCGAACGCCTTTAGAGCGGTCATTACAGATCTAAAACCTAACAAGGCGAACAAAATTAGCTTTACGGTGAAGAGTGCTAACGGCGATGTCGTAAATGATTCGTTCGAGGTATTCTATGCACTAAGTACTATCCCAGGCGCGCAACATATGGCACCAATGACTGCGAAAACGAATATTTTCGAAAAGCAGTTAAACCTGACATTCCCGAAAGATACGTATCTGGTTCGCTACGATTATAACGTACCAGAGAATTTGAGAGGTCAAGTCTTCAAGGGCCATAACATCCTATACGGAATTTCTAACAAAGAGGATGGCGTTGTTGACCGTTTTGATTATCTACAAGAAAGACCGAAAAACTTTGATGATGTGATTAAGGACTTGGGTCGTGATTTCGAGCATTCCTTTGATACACATTTTGTAAAAGCATCGAATGTATTCTGGATGGATGCAGGTTTAGCTGATGATCCAGGTACAAAGGAAGACTATGATCCGTATCCATATGGTATGCTACCAATCATGCCACGTGCGTTAACAGATAGCCTGAAGCTGTATAATTTCAACGATGTTCCTGTAAATCGCGTGCTTGTACCAAACAAACGCGGTACGTTAGAGCTTGCATACGATGCGAATGTTGTTTCGGATGCAGCTAATCATCTAACCGTAATGAGATATGACCCGAACAAGTTCTTCTGGGAAAATCTTGGCGGTAAGGTGAATGTGAGCAAGAAAACGATCACGGTTCCATTTGATAAGTTTGGCTATTATGTAGTAGCTAAGCTAAACGATTCCTTTGTAGATGTTGTGACTCATCAATATGCACGCAACCAAGTAGAAGCAATGTTTGCTAAAGGAGTTATTAAAGCGGATAACGAAGTGGAATTTAAGCCAGATACAGAAACGACACGTGGTGAATTTACAGCGATGATCGTGCGTGCCTTGCAGCTTCCATTAGTAGAAAAGCCGCCAAGTCAGTCGTTTGTGGATGTACCGTTTGATTACAATGGTACTCAGAAGTACGACTACCGTCACATTGAAACAGCAGCGCGTTTGGGAATCGTTCGCGGTAAAGAACCGAAGATTTTCGAACCAAATAGTAAAATTACTCGTGAAGAGGTTGCCGTTATTTTAGCGCGTGCGTTGAAATTAAAAACGGAAACCAACGCAGCAAAAACAACTGCAAACTTAACAAAATTGTTCAAGGATGCACCATTGGTTGATCGATATGCAGCTCCTGCTGTAGTGGAAATCGCCAAGAAAAAACTGATCATCGGTTCTCCAGTAGATCCGATTGACCCGAAACAAGGTTATATATTTGAGCCGAAAGCTAACATGCTTCGCGGTGATGCAGCTATCTTGATGGCTCGTGTCATGGCAATGCAAAAACTGATTCCGGCTGTTGCTGAAGTCAAGTAGGAACTGGATGAAACAAAAGCGAAAACCTTCCTGGCCATTCTGGTTACAAGGAAGGTTTTCTGCTAATCACAGGGGAGGACGTTGTATGAAAGGATTGAAGTTAGTTGCCTTATCTGCCGCATTGCTTGCGATTGGAGGCACAACCGTTTTCGCGGCAACTCAAGTAGTGAGTCCATATGGGCAAGAGGGAAACTACCAAAAGGTAGCCTTGACGGTAGATCGTTCCCCCATTAACGAGCGTGGAATTGTAATAGACGGCAAGGTATATGTTCCGGTTGAACCGTTGCAAAATTTGCGTAAATTAGCTTACTTGAAGGATGATGCCACTTTTGTAACACATCTGTTCTTTGGGGGAGCAGGGGGTTCCGCGGCTCTTACTCAGGAAGCTCAACGCGTAATGGGGAATAAAGATGTTCTAAACACCTTAATGCAAAGCATTCCCTACGAATCCAAGAATTACCATTCGGGCATGATGCTCCAGGATTTACAGAACATTGCCTCGCTAGCATCCCAGATGAAAAAGACAACGGATACGTTAAATAAAGCGATCTACAGTAAATTAAATCAAAATGTTACTCCTAACGTGGGTATGCTAAAACAGACGTATACGTATGCAACAGTTCCGATCGAAATTATGCGGGATCGGATGGAGGCTTTGTCTGATGAAATGGGAGACAAATTAAGTAAAAGTGATAGACGGAGAATGGATGACGTCATTGAATTGCTAAATGATGCAGTAAAATATAAGCAAAAATCAGTACGTACTTTTGAGGATTGGCTGGAAAGCTCTGATGAGGACGATTTAGAAGACATGCGTGATTATGAAAAGGATGCCAATAAATACATTGATGAAGCCATTAAGTATTTAAATGGATTTGACGCTAAAAAACCAGGTAAAAAATATTCCAACAACTTGCGAGATAGTGTGTTGGAATGGATTCGTAAAACAAATAAATAAGCAACAGACAGGCGCGGCTCTTAACGAGTGGCGCCTGTATTTTTATCACTTAGTAGTCTCATTTGCAACACCTCCTCTATATCCCCGACCTGAAGTACAAACTGTCTAATTTCTTGATGATCCACCCCATGCCTTTCAGCCTGTTCTTTCAAGGCTCTGAGATTAATCCCAAACTTTCCTGGCTTTTCAGGATGAACCAGCAAATCTCCTAATGTGACAGTAAGTCCTAATAAATCTGGATCGAAGTCTTCTGCTTCTTTTCTTTGAAAAGGGGCTGTAATCGGTATATAAGCTCGCTCTTTGTTCCAATCAAGTTCGGTTTCCCGAAAAGTAATGACATACCAGAGAGGAGCTAAATGATTTTCTAAGTAGTCGTAATAAACATTGATTTTCATGATGTAAATATCCTTTCCCGGGAAACGTTTCGTGTTTTCCCCGTAAGCATCCATCTTTTTCAGGAATTTGCCTGCTTTTGAAAAGCTTAAACATGTAATACCTTTGCCAAGTAAACCACCATGGTGACAGTAATACAACTAAAAAAGTCGAGAGTAACACCGCATGAGTTCATTAAAACGGTCTATGCTCAGTCCGTTTACCCTGATACAAGTTCAGAGCTTATGAATTTGAATTTAGAAAATTTTTACAATTTCCTAATACTAGCTTTGTCTAAAATTCACATTACCATTTTATAATAACAGTGAGAATGATCGTAAAAGTTTCATTTTTTGAAAAAATCCTACCAAATGATCATGTAAAAAGTGAAACTCTACCATATAGTGAAAATACCAGAATATTTTTTCCTATTTTTCTGAAATAGGGAATATACTGGCAGATCTCATTATCGTTATTTTTCAAAAAAATGATCCAAAAGGAGTGAATGAATTGTCACAGCGAAAAAGGCATTTGAAATGGTTGAATGTTTTCATGGTTCTCTGTATGGTATGTTCATTTAGCCTACCAGCTGCTGTACAAGCGGCAGACACATCGGAAGTGCAAGAAGAAGTCGCATCCCAAGAAGTAGTAACATCTCAAGAAGAAATAACACCCCAAGAAGTGATTGAACATGTAAAACAAAAGAAGGTGAAGGTGAGGGATGTATCTGCGGTCAATGGGGAGATGACAATCACGTTATCTGATATCCCAGAAGATACGCCGGAACCAGGGAATTTTCAGCTTTCAGTCAAAGAGAACATCTTTGAAGGGTGGTCTTCATTAGAAGCGACTGACTTCGTTTGGGATGAATCTAATAAAACTGCCCGTGTCCATTTTGAATCAATAAAAGGCGGAGAGCTGGATAAACGGGTGACTGTGCGTGTTGAGGCGTACGGCTCGAAAAAAACAGCAAAACCATTTCTTGTACAGGCTACCTCTAGCAAAGTGTTTGCTGTTAAGATAAACAACCTAGCAGACGATAATATCCTAGAGATCGATTCTGCTTTAGATGGAAGTCTAACTTTGAAAGCGGTTGCAATTGATAGTAGAGGAAGAGAGATTGAAGGAAAAGTAGTGAATTGGAGTTCTTCAGACAGGCGAGTCGCTACAGTGAATGAAGATGGTGTGGTTACAGCAAAAGCAATTGGACTAGCCATTATCCAAGCGGAGGTAGATCATCGAATTGCACTGTTTCCAGTCGTAGTAAAGAAGCCTGGTCCATCCATCACCTTGTCTACTAGTAGCATACATGAATCGGATGCTAATGATGGAGGTGTTGCCGACTCACTTCTAGTAGAGCTTCATCATGCCAAGTTCCTGCCTCTGTTTTTTAAATCAAGCGTACAAGTAAAAGGCTTACCAGAGGGACTCAGCTATACAGCTAAGCTGGAAGGAGATGATCGACTTAGAATCACCTTCTCGGGGAAAGCTGTGAGACATGAGGCTAAAGACAGCGTTGATCATGTGTACGTAATTGTGAAGCATGATATGGTATTTGGTGCTATTACTCATTTAGTTTCACCAGAATTTTCCATAAATTTCAAAGATTCCAAAAACGAAAAAGCACCTATGTACTTGGATGCGAAGCTAGATGAACATAATAAACGAATTACCTTACGTTTTGATGAAGAAATTACCTCGGCTGTTTCCGAGGACGCGTTACGTGGGGCCATTCAAATAGCAAGAGACGGAAGTGACTTCGCTCCTCTTAAAGAAGGGGATCATGTTTCCTTTGATGGGCAAAAACTAATCGTTTCATTGGCTCAAGGTCTACGAGGAAGCGATAATAAGATTCGTCTTCAAGCCAATACGATTCAAAATGTAGCTGGTAATCGGTTAACAGAAGAAGTTGTATCGGAGTCGTTGGTAGCTAGTATTGCTACGATCGCAGATTTGAAACAACGAGTAAATGAAGTTGTAACTCTCCAAGGTATCGTAACAGCGGATAACGCTTCGATTGGCGGAGGAAAGCTGTCCACGTATATACAGGACGAGACAGCAGGTATTAATTTGTTTGCAAGTAAATGGGCCAGTTATCCAGATGTAAAAGAAGGAGATTTGGTTCAAGTAACAGGTAAAATTGTTGTTTATAAAAATTTGACAGAAATTACCCCAGAAACATCAGCGGATATCGTGGTGATAAGCACAGGGAATCATGTGCCTGAAGCAAAATCCTTGACAGTAGCCCAACTTAATGAAGTAGCTCTAGCGGAAAAATACGAAGGAATGCTGATCTCCTCACAAGTATATTTACTATCCGTTCCGAGCAGTGAATCTGGTGGGGGCTATAACTTACGTATGATTGATGAGAATTTCCAAGGGATTACAGTTCGTGTTATGAAAGAGAGCGTAGACGTAGCACAGCTCACGGCAGGTCAGTGGTATCAAGTGGAGGGTGTTTTAGCTCAATATAATGAACTGTATCAAATACTTCCACGTAAACAAACGGATTTGAACTTATTACAGGATCAACCGCCAGCTCCTCAGCCAGGAGAAGCTTTTCCTTCTGTTGTGAAGGATGTGGTGGATGGCGATACGATTCACTTGTCTCAGCCGGTTCTTGGGGTAGATACGGTTCGATTTGTAAATATGGATACGGCGGAAACCTACCATATGAAAGATCCTAATTTTGACTATACCAAGGTTTACAACGGTACAGACGATAGCAGTAAAGATAAAAACCAAAAAGCTCATGGAGAACGTGCTAAACACCATTTAAAAAAATTAATAGCTCCAGGGGACTCGATTACGATTAAACCAGCGTCCACGCCCATTGATGCATACGGTCGTCTTTTAGCAGAAGTAATTCTTGCAGATGGTCGCAACGTTAATTTGGAAATGGTGAGAGATGGATATGCCAGCATGTATATCATCTGGCCAGTCAAGGATGAGACATTTAAGCAGTACTCTAAAGCCGTCAAGGAAGCAAAACAAGCAGGAATTGGTATTTGGAATGCACAAGACCCGTTGACTGAATTACCGTTTGAATTCCGTGCTCGTGAACAGAAAAAGACACTAAGCCGTCCTGTTGGCGATGCTAGTACAAAAACCTATGTACAGCCTTTCGATTTTCAGAAGGTTGCTGTAGAAAATCGTCTGTTCTTTAATAGTACGCAAGAAGCAGAACAAGCTGGTTATACTTCGGCACCTACTGACGAAAAAAATAGCTTGTTAACCATTCGTCAATTACCAGACAAAACCCCGATCGTGACAGCTACAGGTGTGGTAAGTACGGTTTCAGACAGTCGAAACAGTTTTTATATACAAGATGACAAAGCAGGTATTCTGGTATTCCAACCTGCTACACAAACTCCAGTGAAACCAGGAGATATGATTACCATTTCAAAAGGCTTGAAAGATACGTACAACGGAGAAGTAGAAATTATGCAAGCCGAATTCTCGATCACAGGTACGTTCACTGAACCTCAAGCTATTTCTGTAGAAGCAAACCAACTAGTAGACAAGCAGGGAATGCTGGTTCGCTTGGCAGAAGCAACCGTTTCACAGGTTTCCCCTAGTAAGCTTGTAGTGACGACCTCGACTGGTTCAATCGAAGTTTTTTTAGGGAAGTACGGCGTCAGCTTGCCTGAATTACGTGAAAAAGACGTGGTGGATGTAACTGGAATTGCTTCTATCTTTAAAAGCACCGCTCAGGTATACCCACGATCTGTAAAAGATATTGTTATTTTACGCAGTGGACTTACTGATGTAGATCGAGTTGCCGCAGATAAAGCTTCTCTGTCCGTAGGAGATGAGAGTGGCACAGTTCGTACTGATGTGATTTTGCCTACCAGTGGTGCTTATGGATCGGCAATTACCTGGGTATCTGATCAACCAGCTATTATTTCGGAGCAAGGAAAAGTAACTCGCCCAGCAAAGGGTTCGCCAGATGCAAAAGTGACCTTAACAGCTACCCTCAAAAAAGGGACCAGCAGTGATACGAAAATGTTCTTGCTTACCGTACCTGCTCAAACAATCACGGACGAGGAAGCAGTAGAGACAGTGAAAGCAAGTTTGAACGTAACCTATGATGGTACGGCTACAAGCGTTTCTTTACCAAAGATGGGTGCAAACAATGTTTCGATCCAATGGAGTTTGCAGGACAACGCCCATTCAACCATCGTGCAGATTGAAAACGGACATGTGAACAGAGCTGCTGTTTCTAAGGCCACAGACGTGGTGCTAATCGCTACTATTAAGTTAGGGTCTGCCCAATTACAGAAAGTATTTTCTATTAGAGTAACTCCTTTAGGGGATGTACCTGTTGTTCATCCGATTACAGCAGCAGACACGCAAATAACTGGCACAGCTAAGCCGGGAACAGACGTTACAATTCGTACAGGAACGATATTAGTAGGCACTGGCAAGGTAGACCAGCTAGGAGCTTTCAATGTGAAAATTCCAGCGCAGCCAGTGGGAACTGTACTCGAAATCATTGCCAGCAATTCAGCAACTCAGTATGAGAGTGAAGCAGTCTATGTATTGGTAACAGAATCAACAGGAGCACCAAGCATCATCAGTGTTGACGATATTACTGCTTCCGTACGAAAAGGAGCGAATTACACCTTACCTACGACCGTATTGGCCTCGATGAGCAATGGCAGTAAACAGCAAGTACCAGTAGGGAGCTGGAATCCGAATGTAGCAGATACAAGTAGCTTAGGAACATTCAGCTTTGAGGGAACAATCGAAGGGTATGCGCAAAAGGTTCGTTTAACATTGCAGGTGACAGAGGAGGAAGCGGGTCTGACAGTAGCTCAAGCCTTAGCTCTACCACAAGGTATAACAATTACACTTGAGGCGTACGTACAAACGGTTGAGCCAAATGCGCAATTTGCTGGTTATGGTATTTATCTTGCTGATCAACCAGGGGACGAGACTACGAATGCGCTGATCGTAAAATTTGTCAATGCAGACCGTAATGGACCGTATGCTGTGGCAAATGCTGCTGGTAAAAAAGTAAAAATCACTGGGATACTACATGATAAAGCGTATTTTAGCAAAAAAGGAATCGCCACCTATACACATATTCAGCTCGTACCATAACGATAAGGAGGAATCTACGATGTTTCGTTCATCTTATTTTCTAGCTAAGAAGGTTTGGAAGGGGGCTATTGTTCTTACACTAGCAGCTTCCACTTTGTTCACAAGTTCAGTATGGGCTGAAGGTCCTCAAGATTCAGCTCCGTTTATCTCTGCAAAGGGTACCCCTCTCGGCAAAAAGGTGTTATTTGACAATACGCATGGACAAACAGCAGGAGCGGCAGATTGGGTTATTGATGGTGGTTTCTCTGACTTTGCTAATGCGATTGCTCAAGCCGGCTATGATGTGAAGGAATTACGCAAATCAATGCCGATTGTATATGACGATCTGAAAGAATATGCTGTGTTTGTCATTGGTGAGGCCAACATTCCTTATAAAGTATCCGAACAAGCAGCAATGATTGAATTTGTAAAAAATGGCGGTAGTATCTTCTTTATTGGTGATCACTATAATGCGGATCGTAACAAGAATCGGTGGGATGCCTCTGAAGTGATGAATGGATATCGTCGTGGAGCGTGGACTGATCCGGCTAAAGGAATGAGTGACGCAGAGCGTAATTCTGAAGCAATGCAAGGGGTAGCTAGCTCCGATTGGCTGGCTGATAACTTTGGCATTAGGTTTCGCTACAATGCGCTTGGAGATATAAATGCAAATAACATTGTGAGCCCTGCGCAAGCTTTAGGAATTACAGAAGGTGTGTCTAGCGTAGCAATGCACGCGGGTAGTACACTTGCTATTGTTGAGCCGACAAAAGCGAAAGGAATCGTTTATTTGCCAAAAACGAATGCGAAATGGGCAAATTCTGTTGATAAAGGTGTATATAAAGGCGGTGGAGTGGAGGAAGGACCGTATGTAGCCATCGCTAAGCTTGGAAAAGGTAAAGCTGCTTTCATTGGTGACTCCTCTCCGGTAGAAGATGCTACACCGAAGTATCTACGTGAGGAAAATGGTCAAAAGAAGAAAACCTATGATGGTTTCAAAGAGCAAGACGACGCTGTGCTACTTATTAACCTAATAAATTGGTTAGCCAAACAAGAGAATTACGAAAACCTTCAACAGGTGCAAGGCTTAAAGCTGGATACGATGACCCCGCTCATTACGACTGGTCCAGAAAATGAAATACCTTCCCAAACGATTGAACCACAAAAAGAGCCATGGTCAGCTCCTGCCGCTGGTTATAAATGGTGGGATCCTAGTACTTTTGCTAAGGGTTCTTACGGAAAATAAAAATTGTCACAAAAAATCTCCTACTGTTGGTGGGAGATTTTTTGTACGATTAGAGAGGAGAAAAAATACTCCAAACGCTTGGTGAAGTTCGACTCCTACTTTTTTCTAAAAATGAGTAACTTGAACAAAAAAACATCTAAGGAGATAAGCAAAATGCTTCAATTTACTGAACAAGAAAAACAAGGCGTGTATAAAGCGATTGAAGGGAGACGGGATATTCGAAGTTTTTTGAAGACACCATTACCTGAAGATGCTATTCAACGAATTTTAGAAGCGGGGCATCATGCTCCTTCTGTTGGTTTTATGCAACCATGGAATTTTATAATGGTCACAGAGCAAGAAATCAAAGATAAGCTAGCTTATGCTGCAGACAAAGAACGACGTGCACTGGCTATTCATTATGAAGGTACAGATCGAAGTGATCGTTTTATGGGGATCAAAGTTCAAGGGCTACAAGAAGCTCCCCTGACCATCTGTATTACAAATGATCCGACGCGGGGAGGTGCGCACGTCCTTGGTCGTAATTCAATTCCAGAAACGGATGTCTTGTCAGTAGCATGTGCGATTCAAAATATGTGGTTGGCTAGCTGTGCAGAAGGAATTGCACTTGGATGGGTTAGCTTTTATAAGAAAGCCGATGT
The DNA here is from genome assembly GCF_002706795.1 of Brevibacillus laterosporus DSM 25. Lineage (NCBI taxonomy): Bacteria > Bacillati > Bacillota > Bacilli > Caryophanales > Paenibacillaceae > Brevibacillus > Brevibacillus laterosporus. The sequence goes on along the minus strand of NZ_CP017705.1, from coordinate 702,872 downwards.
TCGTGAAATCCTGGGAATACCTCCACACATTGAACCAGTGGCCTTACTTTCACTAGGTTATACAAATGAGTACCCAGACCGTCCGTTATTGGAAGTTCTTCAATGGGAGAAACGGCGTAATTTGCAGGAATTAATTTTTCAAAACGAGTGGGGCGTACAAAAATAAAGATGTAATGGCAACCAAGTCTTTGGATACTAGAGCGGTCTTAATTATAAGAATTAGAATGTACGTTAGGTTCTTGTTTAGTAAAAAAGAAGCCAGGATTTATATCCCGGCTTCTTTTTTGTATCTATTAGTGAGGCACAGCGATTAGCTGAAAAGCAAATAAAACGCCAAATAGATAGACCAAAGGATGAACTTGACGCCAGTTACCTCTTAGAATTTTCATCAGTGGGTATGAAATAAACCCTAGTGAGATCCCAGTAGCGATACTGGAGGTAAGCGGCATGCTCAACAAAACCAAGAAAGCAGGAAAAGCTTCATCGGGTAACTCCCAATTAATGTGACGAACACTGCCAACCATCAATGAGCCAACGATAATGAGCGAAGGAGCGGTGATCGCAGACAATCCTGATACAGAGCTAATTAATGGACCAAAAAAAGCACCAATTCCGAGTAACAGGGCAATAAATACGGCAGTAAGTCCGGTACGACCGCCAGCAGCAACACCAGCAGCAGATTCTACATAAGCAGAAGTAGGAGATGTTCCTAGCATGGAACCGAATAAAGTAGCGACAGAATCTGATAACAGGGCACGCTCAGCTCTTGGAAGCTTATTATCTTTCATAAGCCCTGCTTGTTCAGCTACTCCAAGGACTGTACCAGTCGTATCAAACAGTGTAACAAGTAAAAAAGAGAATACTACTGAATATAGACCATAATGAAGGACATCTCCAAAGGCTGTTACAGGATTTGAGACAAGGATTCCCTCAGGAAGTGTAGGCATAGCGATAAAACCGTTTGTAAATTGAAGTTGGCCTGTTAGAAAAGCGATTAGACCAGTAAGAATCATTCCAAAAAATAAAGCCCCATTTATATTCAGTGAGTAAAATATTAGGGTAATCAAAAGACCGATTAGAGCTAGTACGACAGAAGGAGAATGTAGATCACCTAATGCAACCAAATTGCTTGGATGAGCGGTGATTAACCCACTCATACGTAATCCTAAGAACGCAATAAAAAGTCCAATCCCAGCAGTAATGGCATACTTTAAATTACTAGGGATGGCCTCAATTAATTTTGAGCGCAAAGGCGTAAGGGAGAGGATGACAAATAATATCCCTGCCACAAATACAGCTGAAAAAGCAATATGGTAATCAAGTCCTTGATTTGTTTTTACAACCGAATAAGCAAAATATGCATTCAAACCCATTGCAGGTGCAATTGCTATAGGATAGTTTGCATAAAGTCCCATGATAAGTGTTCCGATCATGGCTGCTATTACTGTTGCCGTGAAGCTTTGTTGGAAAGGAACGCCCGCATCTAATAAGATGAGAGGATTGACAACCATGATATAAGCCATTGTAAAAAATGTAGTAAACCCCGCAGTTAACTCTTTTTTGAATGAGGATTTATGTTTTTCTAGTTGAAACAAGTAGAACAGCCCCCTAAATCCGAATATTAAATTCAATAAAATAGATATTATACGTAATTTATCGTTTGTGCAAGATGAGGAGCGTTATTTTGTGAAAATCATTTATGATAAATCCAGTGACCATAGAATCAGATGTTTATTTATGGTAAAGCAATTGACTAAACCATCAATTGGAGCTAGCAATTATCGTAATAAATTTATATGATAAGTGTAGTGTAACAATTGATTTTGTGGATTATTCTAGAGCGACTTTTTCAAGTCGCTCTTTTTTAGTTTTTTTGCTTAGGGATAGATAGCAATTCTTTACACAAGTTTTTTGTAAAGAAAATTTTAAAAAACCATTGACTATACTGAATTGTGTGTGGTAGACTAAATCTCGTTCCCAAGAAATACATAATAAAATTGTATATGGCCCGTTGGTGAAGCGGTTTAACACAGCAGCCTTTCACGCTGTCATACAGGGGTTCGAATCCCCTACGGGTCACCATTTCTTCATTAAAATATATGGATTAGATTTCTGGTTTTTTTTGAAGAAAGATTTTTAGGGAGCTGTGGTGAAGTTGGAGTTCACGCCGGTCTGTCACACCGGAGGTCGCGGGTTCGAGTCCCGTCAGCTCCGCCATCTTTTTTGAAAAGCTTCATATCCTTAATTTGCCGGTGTAGCTCAATTGGTAGAGCACCTGACTTGTAATCAGGGGGTTGTGGGTTCAAGTCCTATCGCCGGCACCATATTGAGAGCCATTAGCTCAGTTGGTAGAGCATCTGACTTTTAATCAGAGGGTCGAAGGTTCGAGTCCTTCATGGCTCACCATTTTTACATGTATAAATTTAATTTTTAATGTGCCCTTAGCTCAGCTGGATAGAGCGTTTGACTACGAATCAAAAGGTCGGGAGTTCGAATCTCTCAGGGCACGCCATCATGACGGGAAGTAGCTCAGCTTGGTAGAGTACTTGGTTTGGGACCAAGGTGTCGCAGGTTCGAATCCTGTCTTCCCGACCATTAAAATGAATTGGTGCTATGTCTCAGTAGCTCAGCTGGATAGAGCAACCGCCTTCTAAGCGGTCGGTCGGGAGTTCAAGTCTCTCCTGAGACGCCACTCCTTCTAAAAATAGAAGGTACAAAAAAGCGGGCTAGGAAAAAGGTTGACAAACAAGTTTGATTGTGGAATAATACTGAATTGTACTTTAAAAATGATCTTTGAAAACTGAACAGTAAAATGTTTGATAGAAACACTAGCCAAGCAAGTTTTGAAGCTTTGATCAAGAACTACTTTAAT